>JAFAHH010000262.1 GCA_019237355.1 Acetobacteraceae bacterium
ATACAGTTGCGGCAGACCGAGGCGTTGACGCCGGCGCGGTCTCGGTTAGATTGCAAGCAACTAACCCTGTCCGGTTTTTCGGGGGCAACTCCAACATGCTAACCCGTGCACACACGGACAGGTGCACATCCCATCATCGTGCGCAATTGCACTTTGGCAAATCGGCCGCGCTTCGGTTTCAACCCCCCGCTCTGGGAAATCGACAGCTTGGCACCTGCCGATTGGATGATGGGCGGCATTCGCGCCACGGCCGCCGACTCTGCCTCGGCAATTAGAGGAGAGATCCGTTGCGTGCCATCATCCCGCTTGCCGCCCTATTGCCATCACTCGCGCTGGCTGCGCCGCAGTGCGCTATTGCGGATACTGCTGCATCCACCAGTAAGACTTCTACATCATCGCTCGCGAACGTCCCGGCGCTCCGGCGAATCGCTGCGTCAGGTGCCCAGCTAACCAATCTCGGCACCGTCCCTGGCGTGCGCGCTGTGTTTGCCCGAGCCGGACAGCGGTTCCAGGTGTTCTACGTCACCCCGGACGGAGAGAGTGTGATCGGCGGCGTAATGTGGGATGCGGCCGGCGAGAACATTACCCGCCAACAGGTGGCAAAGATCGATGGCGTGACACCCACGGTCGTGATCGGCCAGGCCGATGCCAAGCCCGGCGAGCTCATCAAAGCAGCCGAGGCGACAACGTATGGCCCGGCTGGCAACGCGAGCGCGCCGCGCTTGTGGATGTTTTTCGACCCTCAGTGCTCTTTCTCAATCCGCGCGATGCAGCAGCTCAAGCTCTATATCGACCAAGGCCGTGTGCAGCTCGCGCTAGTCCCAGTGTCGATCCTGGATCATGAGGATGGTGGCCTGAGCACCAAGGCCGTGTTGTCGCTCCTGAGCCAGCCTGCAGATCAGATGGCCGCTGCGTGGTCCGCTGGCCGGGTGAATGCCCCCGCAGCAGACGCCGCGGCCAAGCTCTCGCGGAACATGCAGGCCGCCGGGCAGATACACCTACGCGGCACGCCCACCTTCTTGTGGCGCAATGCCCATGGCTCGGAAGGCCGTCTCGATGGCGTCCCCGATGATTTCGGTACGCTGATCGCTCGGGTGGGATCATGATGCGCGCTCTGTTCCGCCGCATTGTCGCGGGCCCAGCAAGAACAATCGGCTGGTTGCAGATCAAGCAGAATGCCACCAGCATCCGCGAGCTTGCCGCAGCGATCAAAGCTGGCCCTCAGCCCGATCCCAGGCTGCTGCCTGCCGTTGCCAATCGGCGCATCGATCCTGAACGGATGGCTACGGCACTTGCCGTCAGCGTGGCTGAGGTGGAGCACCGCCTGATGCTCCGGCGCCGACGCACAGCGCGTGCCGCGTATTTGTATCTCGGTGCTGCAGCAGCCTTCCTTGCTGGTGTGGCTGTACGAGGTGATCGCGGTGCCTGAGACCTATTCCGGCTGGTTGTATGTGGCCGGGCTACTCGCGATCTGCGCCGCCTTTGCGCTCTCGGCCCCGTGGAGGCCCGGCGCAGGCTGGCCAGGGTTTTTGCGGCAGGCTCTGCAAAAGGAGAGATCGAGCGCAGGAAATCCGAGCGCATGCGCCGTGGAGATGAGGAGAACCGCGCCATGCTGGGAGTGATCGATGAGCTGGCGCACGAGCTGATCGACGGAACCGGCCTCGGCATCGTCCTTCGTCGCGTCGATCAGGCCCAATTCGATATGATACGGCTTGACCACACGACGGCGACTTAGCCATTCGTAGCAGCCTCCGACGGTCTTTAAATAAATAGATACAACACAGGAATGGCTGGATCGGAGACTCCGTAGAATGCTTGAGTATGCGCAAGGGCGCATTGGATCGACAACTACTTTCCGCTTGCATAACTGTTCTATGTGCGCATTATGCTTCCCGGCAGGAGCAAGAAGGGGGCCGAGCATGCCTGTGCAGGGGGCGAACAAGGCGAGCTCACAGGGATGGAAGAAGCTGACGGAAAATAGTGTTGTCTGGTTCGCGCTCGGGATGATCGTGACAGGCGTGCTCGGCACTGTCGCCTGGCTTGCGTGGCTTGATGGGCACATAGAAGGACAGATAAAAACGTCGGATACCGTTAAGAAAATCAGTCTTTCAGTCGAGGAAGCTTTAAAGAAAAGTGATGTGCTGTTCGCCCAGGCTTTAAAGAAAAGAGATGTGGTGTTCGCTCAGTGCTCAGGAGGTAACTGCTTCGAATCGAAGGCAGGTACAGCAAATTGCCCGGAAGGCAAGATCATACGTTCTGGCGTCTGGCACTATTCTGTGCCAGATACCGTGCCACACGATAAACAGGCCTCTTGGCTTATGTGCCAGAATCTTTCTGGCCAGTGCGCGGCTGGCGAGGACCATTGTTCTATCCCGCAACCTGTTTCCGTCGGCTGCAATAGGCCAAACCGGGACTACGAAGTCGGAATTGTAATGGCGACCTGCTCGTGACCGGGCGTCTTCGTTAGTATCGCTGCTCCGCATCATCGAAGAGATCAGCCAGCCCGCCTATCCCATTCGCGCCACTGCAGCGGATGTTGCTCCAGCAATCAAAGGAGTATTCCCATGCAGCGACGCGATGTGATTAACGCGTCAATCACGGCCGGAGCCATTCTGCTCGCAGGCTGCGCTGGGAATTGCCCGCCTACGCTACCGCCCGCGCACCAATGCCACGGCCGCTTGGTACGCCCGAATGACCGAATGGGACGAAATGGCGGCACGTTTCTATGAGTTGGCTGCCGAAGCATCCGGGCTTCGGCAAACCGGGTAAACCTGCAACATCAAGGTTAATCAAGGAGACGTCAAAGATGATCAAAAGCATCAACGGTCCCTAAGGGTCCGTACTAGCACACGACGCTCGCTCCGCTCGCGCTAGAGCCTTCCGGCGGAAACACGCATGAGGAAGATGTCCAGAGCCGATCGATACATGCCCTATGACTCGGGTGTCCTTAACCCGACAGCAAACGGCAGGCCTGAAAGAAAGGAATTGGCTTACACGCAAGCCATCCTGCCTGGCGGATGCGTTCTGGTCCTCCCGAGGCGGTTTCAACGGGCTGAGCACGTGCCGCCCGCGTCGCCAGAAGCTAAGTCCGTACCCATTAAAGGCGCACCCGCGGCCTTTAATCGCCTGGAGCCGGGCCAAAGCCGCTATGGCCACCAGGCTGGCGAGTCACACCTTAGCGATATTCCCACCGTGAGCAGCACTGCATGAACAAGAAAGCGGCTGCCGTCCCAAAGCCGGTGACGGTCGATCTCGGCCAGCCACAAACGGACCTCCTGAAGAACTACGCCGGATCAGAAAGCGGCAATTTCAACAACGTCCTTCTGAAGGCAGTAGCAGGCACGATATGGACCCCGGCTAATCGCTCCGAGGAAGATCGTCAGCCCCATTTTGCAGCGGCCTTAACAGCCAATGGCCGCATTCAAGCCCGCCGACGAAATTGAGGCCATGATCGCCGCGCAGGCAGTCGCGATGCATCACGCCAGCATGGAATGCAGCCGGCGGGCGATGCATCCGGACCAGCCCTTTGAGGCCGCGCAGGGGTTCCGCAAGGCCGC
>JAFAHH010000329.1 GCA_019237355.1 Acetobacteraceae bacterium
AGCAGGCAAAGGCGGGGTAGACCGGCTCCCAATTCCGAATAGCAAGGCCGCAAGAACGCCCGCGTGTAGCAGCACCGACGCCAAGGCGGCGGGAAGCGTCCGAATGGAATCGCCGGCTTGCCCGGAGTATCCCGGCATTTGCCACAAGCCGCGGCTCATCCCTGCCCAGCCGGGACGGCCACCGAAACCGAGTAAATGCGCTCGGCTCGGTGTAAATCCTGTGAGGTATTGATGTTGAAAAAGGGGTCTACCGGATGATCTTCCCAGGAGACGGTTTGTCGAGGGAAAAGACCGGCAAACGAACCCACCTGACGCAGGCCCTTCAAGACGAGCGCCTCGCGCAGTGAACGCGCCATCTGCACTGGCCAGAGCCCTATCGCGTGATGGATCTGGCCGCCTGTAGCGGCCGTTGCGAGCACGGCCTCCCCGCGCTCGGCATGAAGGCGCGAGACGAGGTCACGGGGTACGAACGGCGCGTCCCCCGTCACCGTCAAAGTCCACTCGGCGTCAGGCCTGTTTTCGGTTGTCCACTCAAGCCCGGCGAGCACGCCAGCCAGCGGCCCAGGCCGGCCGGGGACGCTGTCCGCAACCACCGGCAAGGTAAAGGCCGCAAAACGCAGGGGATCGCCGTTGGCGTTGATCACCAGATCCGAAACCTGTGGTCGCAGGCGTTCGATCAGGTGGCCGAGGACCGTGCCGCCGCCAAGCCGGAGCAGCGGCTTATCGACCCCCCCGAGCCGGCGCGCGAGCCCGCCGGCGAGAATGACCCCGACGGTGCTTGGGTAGGCACCCATTTCGGAGGAAACTACATCACCGGCTCATTGATCTGGACGATCGGGCTCCCATCGCAGAAATTTTTGATATCGCCCATCACCTCCGCCCCGTGCTGGGCGACCGCTCGCTCGAAATCCTGCTGTGAGCCGAAGGTGAGCAGCGCGATGATCTGGAATGCCGGTGCACCCCCGCCGGGCGCACCGGTTCCGCGGAACACCCTCGCTTCAGTCAATCCCAAAGACCCCCAGCGGGATTGGACAAGCGGCATATGAGTTTGTCGATAGTAGTCCAGATCGAAGCGCAAGCCGGCGGGATAAGCGACACTGACCATAATCATGATGTTCCTCCTGTTTTGCCTCTTCTGGGTTAGATTACCTCGCGCTCGTCCGCCTCCCGGCTGTCGGACAAGAAGAAAAAACGGGACTGCAGCTCATTGCGGAGCCTCGTTTGTGCGGTTCGGTCCGTAAGCGGGGGCACCACCAAGTTTAGCGCCAAAGTGGATGGCGCGCCGGACAATACTAGAACACGATCGGCAATCGACAAAGCATGATCCAAATCGTGCATGGCAATCAGTGTCGTGGCCTGCATCTGGCGGGCCCATTGCGCGACCACCCCTCCGAGCCGCGCCGCCAGCTGCGGGTGAAGCGAGGCGAATGGTTCGTCCAGCACGAGAATGCTCGGTGAGACAGAAAGCGCGCGGGCAAGCGCTACCCGCCGGGCCATCCCTAGCGACAAAGCGGCGGGGAAGAGCGATTCCACCCGGCCAAGACCAACCTGGTCCAGCAGCGCTGGAATGTCGGGCAAAGGGACATCTTCCGGGTGCACAAGGCGGATGTTATCGCTAACATTCAACCAGGGAACGAGGGCTGGCTGCTGAAACACAGCGCCGACCCGCCCGCTTAGTCCCTCCACCCCTCCCCAGTAATCATGATCAAGCCCGAGGACGATCCGCAATGCCGTGCTCTTGCCGGCCCCTGACGGTCCGAGCAAGGCCACGATTTCTCCGTTTCTGGCCGCGAATCCGATATCACGCAAAATGGTTTGCGTGCCGAATCGCTTCTCTTCAATGTTAACTTCCAAACATGTCATGCAGCGGAACGCCAGGCGAATGCACGGCGCTCCCATCGCTGAAGCAGCGCTGCCTCCGCGAACAACATCAGTCCGGCAAAGGTCAGGCCATACGCGAGGATGCCGGCGACATCGAAGTTCTGAAAGAACAGGTTCAACACGAAGCCCACGCCGTTCGGCCTTCCGAGAAGCTCGACAATCAAGACAATCTTCCACGTGATTGACAAGCCAGCGCGCGCGGCGGCCACGATGAAAGGCGCCAGTTGCGGAAGCACGATCGCCCGGAGGCGCCGTAACGGCGGAATACGATACACCCGGGCGAGATCCTCAAGGTCCGGCCGCAGGGACCGGGCCCCCTCACGCACTGTGACCATAATCGCCGGTGTCTTCGCGATCACCACGGAAAGGATTGCGGCCGTTTCGTTTAGGCCAACCCAGATATAGATCAGAACGACAACAACCAGCACAGGGAGGTTGAGTGCGACGATGAGCCATGGATCAAGCCACGCATTCACGCGTGGCGAGCGGCCAGTGACGTAACCGGCGCTTGTCCCCAGAATCATCGAGATGATGAACGCGAGAATCACCCGGGCCAGGGTAATACCGATATTGGCCGGCAATGCTCCGCTGAAAAGCTCCCGCCACCAGACTGCAATCACCCCGGCGGGGCTCGGAAACAGCCTCGGCGTGTCCGCAAGCTCGGCGACGAACCACCACAGCACGACCAACGACGCGAGCGAAACGATATGGACCGCAAGTTGCTGACGTCCGCTAAATTGCGGGACTTTCCGCGCGCCAGAAGAGCCCTTCCGGTAGGGTGTCGAGACCGCCGACCGCGCGCCCGCCTCCGGTGCGTTGAAGGACCCGGAAGACCTGCTTGGCGGCTTCGGCTTGTTGCTCGGTGGATAGAGAGACAATGCCATTGATGAACCGGTTCTTTAATGCGGTGAAAATAGCTTCATCTGGCGCATCCATAAGGGGACGGATGGCGTTCCAGGCGGCCGGGTCGTGCGCGAGCAGGCCCTCCGCTGCTGCGGAAGCGGCAAGGAACCCATTGACTGCGGCTCGGTTCTGCTCGGCCCAGCGCTGGTGGAACACGTAACCGACCAGACAAGTTCGCTCGGGCAAGCCAAGTACCCGGTAGCAATCGGCCATCGAGATTAGCTGGCGGCACCCATCCGCCTCGAGGCGGGCGGCAAAATTCCAGTAGGTGAGCACGCTATCGAGCTCGCCTTGCTGCAATTTCGCGCTCAGCAATGGCGGGGCCGCGTACACAACCTGCGCCCCCCGGGCAAGATCGAGACCATACTGCGCACGTGCGGCCGCTTGCAGAATGATCCAAGACTTATCGGTTGGGCCGCCGGCGACGCCAAGCTTCTTTCCCGGCAGCTCGGTCAGCGATTTGATCGCGGATTTCGCGGGCGCCATCAGTGCCCCGGCCGCGCTCGAGAACGGAGCAAAGCAAAGCGGGGTGCCGTTGGCGCGCTGGGCGGCGGCGAACAGCCAATCTGAGACCACGACATCGGCGGCGCCGGCCATCAGTGCCACCCGGCCGGCATCGGTGTTCGCAAGTAAAACCGATTGCAGCGCAAACCCGCGCGCAGCATCAAGGCCGCGGTTTCGTATCAAGGAAGCGATCCATTGCACGCTCCCGAACTGCAAGACTCCCAGGCGGATCGAAGGCGCGGCCTTTACCCGCAACGTGGCGGCTGATGACAGCAGGAGCGCCATGCAGGCCCTGCGGCCCATAGCTCGAATATTCGGCATTGACGTCCTCCCCCGGACCTTTCTAGCCATATTTGAGCGCGTTTCTAGCAATGGACAGCTAGACCTTCATGCCCTACATACTGGCAATGTCGGTCGCGCACCCACCACTATCTTGCGTCTCCGAATACCAACATTAGGGAGAAAGCCAATGTCCTGGAACCGGCCTAAGCTTCGTGAGATCTGCGTCGGCATGGAGATCAACGGCTACCTTCCGGCCGAAATCTAACCGATATGTTGCCGTCTTCGGTTTACCGAGGGCGGCATGAAACTTGAGGCACTCATTGTTGGCTCAGCTGCGGGAGGTGGTCTCCCGCAGTGGAATTGTGCTTGCCGCCTTTGTCGGCTGGCACGCGCTGGAGATCCAAGCGTCGAGCCGCGTAGTGAGGCCTGCGTTGCAGTTTCTGCAGATCACCAGCACTGGCTCTTGGTGGGCGCCTCTCCCGACCTCCATCAGCAAGTTTCCGAAAATCCGGTGCTGCACCCGGCTGGGGATGGTCGTGGTTCGCCCATTTTTGGCGTGCTGCTGATCAGCGCTGATATTGACGGCATCGGCGGCCTGCTTGTCCTGAGGGAGCAACAACCGTTACAAATCTTTGCGCCTCGCGCGATTTTGCAGGTGTTAGAAGACAATAGCGTGTTTGGCGTGCTCGACCCAACGATTGTGAAGCGGATTGTTGTGAGGGAATCTCAGCCCTTCGATTGCGGGTTCGGTCTGACGAGCACACTGTTGCCGATGCCGGGTAAGGTGCCCCTCTATGCCGAGGACCCGCTGGCCGCCGAGCCGGCATCTGGCGAGGCCTATGCCGCGCTGGTCGAACACGAAGGCCGCAGCATCCTCATCGCGCCCGCCTGCGCTGAGATAAACCAATCAGTTCGAGAGACTCTGGGTCGTGGGGATATCGTTCTTTTTGACGGAACTTTTTTCACGGATCACGAAATGATAGAAGGCGGCTTGGGGAAGAAAAGCTCGCGCCGGATGGGTCATGTACCGATTGAGGGGCCGGACGGCTCGCTCTCGCGCCTTGCCGATCTGCCCGGGCGGCGGATCTATTTTCATATTAATAATACGAACCCAATCCTGCTCAATGACTCGCCCGAGCGTCGCCGAGTTGAGGGAGCGGGTTTTGAGGTCGCGTATGACGGAATGGAGCTTCGGTTGTGAGCGGGCCGGTAAGCCCAGCCGAACTAGAAGCAAGGTTGCGCGAGATCGGCGCTCAACGCTACCACAACCTGCACCCCTTCCACCGAATGTTGCACAGCGGCGAATGCAGCAAGGGCCAGGTGCAGGCCTGGGCGCTCAACCGCTACTACTACCAGTCAATGATTCCGGTGAAAGACGCCGCGTTGATCGCCCGTTGCGAGGACCCTGGGTTGCGCCGGATCTGGCGTAAGCGCCTGGAGGATCACGATGGCAGCCGGCCCGGTGAAGGCGGGATTGCCCGGTGGCTGGCGCTGACCGACGGGATTGGACTGGACCGCGAGATGGTCGTCTCTGGCCGGGCATTGCTGCCGGCCACGCGCTTCGCTGTTCAGGCCTATATTCATTTCGTGCGCGAGCGCAGCCTGCTCGAGGCCATCGCTTCCTCGCTGACCGAAATGTTCTCGCCGCAAATCATCTCTGAGCGGCTCTCGGGCATGCTGGCCCATTATGATTACGTCACGCCGGAAACCATGGCCTATTTTGCGGCCCGGCCGCCTCAGGCCGAGCGTGACGCCAATTTCGCCCTAGATTACGTGAAGCGCGAGGCGCGAACGGCGGAACAGCAGCAGGCCGCCCTTGCCGCCCTCTCCTTCAAATGCGACGTTTTGTGGACCATGCTGGACGCGCTTTATTTTGCTTATGTCTCGCCGGGGTTCGTTCCGCCTGGTGCGTTCCGGCCGGCCGATGGCTGAGCAGGGGATCGTCAAAGGGGGGCACAGGCCTAAGCTCGCCCCCGGCGTGCGGCTGCAGTTCGACGATCGGCGCCAGGCCTGGTTTCTGCTCGCCCCAGAGCGCCTGATGGAAGCCGATGGCCCGGCCAAGGATATCCTTAGCCGGTGCGATGGCAGACGCACCGTGACCGAGATCGTGGAAGAGCTGGCGCAGATCTATACCGCCGACCGGGCCGTCATTGATGCCGATGTGAGGGAGCTGTTGGCCGACTTGGTGGGCAAACGGTTGCTCCAGCTATGACTGCCCCCCCTCCCCCGCTCGGAATGCTGGCCGAGCTGACCCACCGCTGCCCGCTTGCCTGCCCTTACTGTTCCAACCCGGTCGCACTTGAAAACCGGGCCGGGGAACTGGGCACGGGCGAATGGCGGCGTGTGTTCGCGCAGGCCGCGGAGCTCGGGGTTTTGCAGGTCCATCTCTCAGGCGGTGAGCCGCTGGCACGGCGCGATGTCGTCGAAATTACCGCCGCGGCGCATCAGGCCGGGCTTTATACCAACCTCATTACCTCAGCGATTGGCCTCGATCCGGAGCGGCTGGCCGGGTTGCGTGCAGCGCGGCTCGATCATGTGCAAATATCGATTCAGGATACCGATCCCGGCAGTGCGGACCGGATCGCTGGCTATCGCGGCGCCCACGAGCGCAAGATGGCCGCGGCGCGTGCGGTTGCGGATGCCGGGTTAGCGCTGACCATCAACGCCGTGGTGCACCGCGCCAATATCGAGCGTGTTGAGGCGATGGTGGAGATCGCCTTCGCTCTGGGTGCTGGCCGGGTCGAGATCGCGCATGCCCAGTACTATGGATGGGCCTTGCGCAATCGGGACGCGCTTATGCCCACGCGGCCGCAAGTGGATCGCGCGCTACAGGCGGTTGCGCGCTTACGGCAGGCCTACCAAGGCCGCATGGTGATCGATGCGGTCGTGCCCGATTACTACGCGCGATTCCCCAAGCCGTGCATGGGCGGCTGGGGGCGCCGGTCGCTGAATGTCACGCCATCGGGCCGGGTGCTGCCGTGCCATGCGGCTGAAACCATCCCGCTCGAGTTCTGGTCGGTGCGGAACCATGCGCTCGAGGAGATCTGGCTTCATTCGCCCGCGTTCCAAGCGTTTCGTGGCGAGGATTGGATGCAGGAGCCTTGCCGAAGCTGCCCTCGCCGGGGCATCGATTTCGGGGGATGCCGGTGCCAGGCGATGGCGATTCTCCACGACCCGGCCGCAACCGACCCGGCCTGCTCGCTCTCGCCGCACCATGCGGAAATGCTGGAGCTGGCGGAGCTTGCTTCCGAGAGCGGGGTCGCCGAATACGAATATCGGGGGCGCATGAAGGCGGTCCCTCGCCCGGCCCCAAGCGTTGTGAGTTGAGACTCAACCGGACGATCTTCTCCATCGCGCCCGAAGCCTGCCTCGCGCGGCGCACGTGAGATGCCCTGGGTAGCAAAGACGCTTACCTGGTCGGACAGGCTGTAGGCGGCTTTTCCAGGCCCGCCAGGTTTTGGGGGTAGTCTACGATCTGAATGCCCTATAGCGTCGCCTGGCGGGCTTTTACGGCATCTATTCGCGAGGCCACCAGCAGGTCTACCCCGGGCCGTATCGCGGGGAGCACCGTATGCCCGCCTTCTGGGTTGCGGCGATCAGATCTTTGCGGAGAATCGGATTGCCCTCGGCGTCGTACGCCGGGCCGGTGAAAACGACTTTCGATTGCCTGCCCTCCTTGGCTCCGTCCCCCCTGGTTAGGGAGGGGACAGCTCTACGCTTTCTGAATGCCGTTAAATGTCAAGTGAAATAAGCTACTTGGCAGGAGCCGATGGCGTCGTGATCGTAGTTCCCGGCGGGAGCTGGATTATCGGTTGTGACGGCGCAGGCTGAGGGCGATTCCAAATCAGATTGCCGATAGCGACGCCGGCGCCAACCGCAGCAGCGAGAGCGAGGATTGCTTGGAGGACAAACCTGCGGAAGTCCCATTTCATATCGTTTCGCATCTTCTCGATGTTGACCGTCATTTGATCAATCTCCAATTCTTCCTTGGTTGGCACGGCACGTCCTCACTTCAGCCGACGTCTCTCCAGCCAAGCCTCCACCGAATACATGGTCTGCTCGTTAGCAAAATCATCGGCACCGGTCGCCACCAAGCATTTGAGCAGATCTTCCCGCTGCTCCGGAGTCGGCTCCCGCTTGGCCAGGCCGGCGAGCAGGTCATCGAGCCATCCAATCGTGAAGGTGGCCGTGACGTGCACACCGTGCTGATTCAGCACGTCCTCGCCCAGATCACAGGCCTTCTCCGGATCGGCCTCGGCCGCTTCCACCCGGGCAATCAGCTGAAGAAGCACCTCCCGCGCTTCCTTGACACGCTGTCCCCAAATACCAAGCCACGGCATCCTGCGCCAGCTTCAGGGGCCTCCAACTCCGTCATCGCTTCTCCCCAAGCTTTCCCAGCAATTTGCGTGTCGCCTCCCTCGCTCGCACGGAGCGCCCCCATGGGAATGCGATCTTGGGCATGCGCCTCGAGGCGCAGGGCCGTAGCGCGCCAATTCATGGCGCAGCGTTCGGCGGGCCTGCTCAGTCGCCGTTTAGGCCGGTGCACTGGTCCGCTGGGCTGGCGTTGTGCGATTCAGTGGATCGCCAGACGAGCAGCACTGCATCTAGCTCCGGAAGGAGCAGCTTCCAAACCTGCCAGCCGGTTTCGCGCAGCTTCTGCCCGAGGCCGCCGCCGGTATTCGACCACATGCGGGACGGCGGCAGGCTGCGTGCACTCGGCGGCAGGTCGTCATCAATCAACTTCTCGATGTCCTTTAACCGGGCGATCTCGGGATCACCCAACCCGGCTTTGCCGCCGGCCTCCTCCCGCTCGTCCAGGAAGGCCTGATATTTAGCAGGCATCCTTCATCCTCCTTTGGTTGCCAACAAACGTCACCACGGCATGCCCAAGCGTTTCGCGCATACCGGGCCATAGCCCACTTTGGTCACTTCTCTACTGTAGCTGGAATCGGCCTCCTGCCAATGAGAAACGTTGTCATATGAAAGCATACCATTCTATGGCTGGACCCGGTACGAGCTTTGCTTGATCCCCAGCTCGGGATTGGCGCGCCAATGCGCGCGCACTCGCTCGATCGTACCATTGCGTGGTCGCAGATACTCGCGATAGAAATGCAATGCTCGGGCCCCGGTCAGTCGCGTGCCACCTGGTTCGGAATGCTCCTCATCCGGTGCGGGAGGCGGCGTGATCCTCAGCAGGATCTCGGTCCATGGCGATAGCTGATAAGCGACCCCGTCTTTACTGCCGTAGCCTTTAGGTTTTCGCTTTCCGGTAAAACCGATCGTATGGTCCCGCCCGGCAAATACCCCCGGCGTGTTGATCACCCCCAAGAGCGCATAAAACATGGTGACCTGGTGCGACAGCAGAAATGGCGGCGGCACGTGCGTGTACAGGAAGACGGCCTGGTCGTAATCACCCGAAGTAACCGGTAACAGCGCTCGACGCTCCGAGCGTAGCCTGCAACACCGCCCTCGGGAGAGCTCCTCTATCCGGACAGGCTCACGGCTCCCAGGCACCCCGTACGAGAGACTGATCGGCAAGGCGGCGGTGTAGGGGCTTGTCGAGGACGCCAACGCCAGATTGAGGAGTGGGCGGATTCGGCCGATGCTGATACGCTGCTCCTTGTCCGAAGGTGCGTAGGTGCGGCATGGAATGCCCAAGCTGCCGAGCGGATCTGCCGGAGGGAAGCAAGTTCTGCAACCAGTGCGGAGTGGCGCTGGCGTCGCGCTGCCCCTCATGCGGCCACGGCAATGCGTCGGGTGCGAAGTTCTGCTCCGCATGTGGCGCCAAGCTGACCATCAACGGCGCTAGCGCTTCAGCATCCACAATTCCCGCTGCCGCCTCGAGGCCGGCGGCCGCGTCGACCGCCGAGCGGCGGCAGCTTACCGTGATGTTTTGCGACCTTGTCGGCTCCACTGCTCTCGCCGCACGGCTCGATCCTGAGGACCTGCGCGAAGTGATTGGGGCGTATCACCGCAGCATTACCGAGACCGTTGGCCGATACGATGGCTTTGTCGCCAAGTACATGGGCGACGGCGTGCTGGTCTATTTTGGTTATCCTGAGGCCCACGAGGACGATGCCGAACGGGCGGTGCAGGCAGGCTTGGCGCTGGTTGAGGTAGTCGGGCAACTCGACACATCCGACAAACTGCGGGTCCGGATTGGCATCGCCACGGGTCTGGTGGTGGTGGGCGATCTGCTCGGCCAGGGTGCCGCGCAGGAGCAAGCGGTGGTTGGCGAGACACCGAACTTAGCGGCCCGTCTTCAGGCGGTGGCGGAGCCGGACAGCGTTGTGATCGCAACAAGTACTCGGCGGCTGACCGGCGGCTTGTTCGAGTACGACGATCTTGGCGCCGTCGAGGCAAAGGGCTTCACCGAGCCGGTGCGGGCCTGGCGTGTGCGAGGCGAGAGCGCGGCAGAAAGTCGCTTCCAGGCGCTGCGCTCAGGCGGGACGCC
>JAFAHH010000402.1 GCA_019237355.1 Acetobacteraceae bacterium
GTGGCCTTGGCCTCTACCGGGAAGAGATCGAGTCGTAGCTGCGCACCAGAGGAGCGCAACCCGAGCCCTAGCGTGGTCGAACCCGCGGCTGGGCTCCACCGCTGAGGAAGCGAAAGTTTGCAGACTCACCGCTGAAGGGGGCTTTGCGCGAAAATAGGCCTTTTTCAGTCAAGTAGGAGCGTTTTCGGTCAAGCAAGCATTTCTGCACGAAAACACATTGCTGGAGAGTCGAATCACGTGCTCAGGCGCAAGCAGCGGTGTTAGCAAGGCGCGGAGATCGAAGATCGTCCCGGCCTGAACACCAGCGCAATCTTATCGGAATTTGCTCGCTGTTAAGCCCCCCGAGATTGTCGATGCTTTCGTGGTAACGGCAGTCGTTGTAGTCGTCGACGAAGGCGGCAATCTGCGCTTCAAGATCACCCGGCAGGAAATAGTTTTCCAACAGGATGCGGTTCTTGAGGGTCTGGTGCCAGCGCTCGATCTTGCCCTGGATCATTGGATGATAGGGCGCGCCGCGTAGGTGTTTGATCTTGCGGTCGGCAAGCCAGTTGGCGAGATCTCCCGCGATATAGCTGGAGCCGTTGTCAGACAACAGCTTGGGTCGATCAGCCGGCTTGGCTTTTTCCAATCCGCTGGCCCGCAGCGCTAGGTCAAGCGTGGCAGTGACATCCGCGGCCTTCATCGTGGTGCACAACTTCCAGGCCACGATATAGCGCCAGATAGCGATCATTACCGGAACCACCTTCGCCACCACGGGCGCCGATTGAGCGCGTTCAGCAGCGCCAGTTGGGCGCGCAATGCCGCTGCCTCGTAGCCGCTGATCATCGCGGCAGTGCGAGCGTCCGCAAGCGCGGCTAGCAATTCGTCGATGCGCCGATTCGCGATCCCGAGATCCTCGCGGAGCATCTCGGCGGCTTGTGACAGGGTCTCTATCCCTATGATAGTCATAGGGTCTGTCACAGCGACAACTGGCGATGACCCAGGGTCTGTTGCATGCGACGTCATTGGGTCTGACTCCCCCTTTCCGGCTCTTCTCGTCCGAAGAACCAGCTTCGACCTCACCATCAGGCCGGCGGCACGGGGGAAATGCTGCCGGTCGCTGCACGGCTCGTGGAGAATGCTGCCGCACGCCAGCATAACACAGATCGTAGTGTCCACGAAAACCGCCGGCTTCCGGCGCCTTTTGAAGCTCTGACAGACGGACTGTCGGAAGGGGGGAGGCCGCCTTGCCGGGCGATCCGCGGAGCGCGATCCTACGCGCCGAGGCTGCACGCGAAAGGCCGCGGGAGATCGAGCGCCAGCGGGAGCCCGAATGCGAGCGCGGGCGGACACTGTGGCTCGGAATGGAGATGGAGCGGTGATGCCAAAGCTGATCAACATGCACGGCCGAAAGGGCATCGTGCCGGCCGGCGCCGTCTATATCGGCCGTCAGATGCCGTGGCTCGGGCTGCCTCGGAGCAGATGGGCCAATCCGTTCAAGATCGGCCGCGACGGCAGCCGCGCTGAGGTGATCGCCAAATATCGCGATTACCTTTTATCCCGGCCCGAATTGATGGCGACGCTTCCGGAATTGCGCGGCAAGGATTTAGCGTGCTGGTGCTCACCCGAGCCGTGCCACGGCGAGGTGTTGCTGGAACTGGCGAATTCGTGAAAAGAGCCCGGGCTGCTGCCGCACTTGCGCCGGCGCAGCCCGTTCCTGCAGCTCGCGCCGGCGGCTCACTGCTCATCGCCGCAGTTCTCGCACGCCCCCTGCCCGTGCCCGTAATTAAACGTGTTACTGAACCCGCACGCCGACAGAACGCCTCCAAGTGCCATCAGCAGGGCAATGACAAACGCTCTCCGCAAGATCATCGGGTTTACCGTTCGGGCGCGGCCCCCGGTTCGGGCTTGCCCGTGAGTAGGGTCCAATGCTCAGTCGCGAAGTAAGCAAGCCTCAGGAGCCGGCTAAGCGCATCAAATGCTTCCGGATCGCCAATACCGCTTAGGGTGCCGTGGGCGCTGTCGTCGCGCCAATAATTGAGGAGATCCATGAACGTGTGGAATCTAGATTTAGTCGGCTCGCCTACCTGTCCTAGGAGGTTCCTCTCCACTCGCGTGCGGCCACCTGACGCGCGGTAGTCACGCAAGACTGCTTCAGCATCTTCCCGCCGCTCGATTGCAAGAGCGAGCAGGATCGACTCGGCGGCGGCGCCGCACATGGCGCAACAAGCGAGATGTGAGAGAGCATTGTAGCACTTCACCGCCTCCTCCGCACGCTGACCGAATCCAGGTCCGAATTTGGGAGAGAAACTTGTTAGCATCCCAGTCAGTCGAGACGGATCGGTAGGGACATAAAGCAGCGGATTGGCTGTAGCGAACCAGTGCTCGCCTGCGGGCGTAATCGAGTAGCCGCGGGCGCGCCTGCTCACTGAGCCCACAAAAAGCGCAGGAATGGTGGCCGGCACGAGTTCGCACCCGACTCTTCGCCGGAGGGAGCCGGATTCGAACCGTCGGTCCCGCTTCAAAAGAAACGGCCGTTGGCAGGCGCACCCGGCCGAACATCGCCGTCTCGCGAGAGGACCTGCGCTTAATCACGCCGCCCAGCTGATCGTTCCGCCATTCCCTCCGGCAACCCTGGAGCCGTGCAGGATCGCCGAGACGGCGCTGGTCACAGTGATCCAGGAGGCCTGGATTGGCGGCGTCGACCCGTCGCGTCGAAAGAGTGGGACCGGGAGTTCGAATCCGGCTCCCTCCAGCAGAGAGTCAGCAAACCGCCGGTTCCTCAGCGGCGGAGCAACGGGCGCGGCGGGTCAAGCACCGCTCGCGAAAACGAAGCGGCCGCGCCGCCGCCTGCGCGAAACCGGTATCGTCGCCGGCGAGGATTTCACGCCGCAAAAAGC
>JAFAHH010000738.1 GCA_019237355.1 Acetobacteraceae bacterium
CCGGCTTCAACGTCCGCGACTTGACCCGGCCCTTTGCGGTGTTCACCCGGATCTGTCCGCCGGTGTAATCAAACCAGACCGGGGTCACCTGCGGCGATCCGTCCGACAATATCGTCGCGAGATTCGCAAAGGCCGTCTTTTGTTGCAGCAGATCCAGGTAATTGTCAGGGATGCTTGCCATTTCGTGATCCCTCGTTGCGCCTGATCTTCGAGCGCTAAACGCCGCTGCGGGCTACTCGATCCTTCCGAGGCCAAACGTAAGTGCCGTAGCGGTCGAACCACTCGGGCCATACGCAGGGGAGGTCAGGCGACGACGAGGTCCGGCATCAAGACCTTGCCCTTGGTCTCCGGGCCCAGCAGCAGAGCGATCACAAAGCTCGCCGCGCCGACGCAGGTCCCGACCAGCATCGGGATCGCGAAGCCGAGCTCGTAATGGCTGGCGAACCAGGTCAGCACGAGCGGCACAAAACCGCCGAAGATCGCGCCCTGGTGGTAGCAGAAGGCGCTTGCCGTCGCGCGCACCTCGGTCGGGAAACGCTCCGACAGATAGGCAGGGTTCTGGCCGTAAATCGCTTGGCCAAAGAAGCCCTGCAGCACGAAGCCGATCGCGATCCAGGTGAAATCGGCGGTCATCAGATAAAGCGGGGCGACAAAGATCGCGATTGCCGCAGGGATGATCATTGACCAGCGTCGGCCGAAGCGATCTGCGAACCAGCCCCAAAAACCCTGCGCGAGAAACGCGGCGAGGTTCGCCAGCGCCACCGGAGTTGCAACCAGCGCCGGGCTCAAATTCAGGTCCTTTTGCAGGTGCGTCGCGAAAAGCGCATTGATCGAGTAGTAGACGAGGAAGCTGCTCGCCATCCACCAGCAGGCAGTCAGCGTATTGCCGAGCAGGCCTGGCTTGAAAATGTTGAACAGCGGAGCGTGCACCTCGCGGTGTTCGGTGCGCTGGCGCCGGCGGTTCTCCTCCCATACCGGCGGTTCTTTCACGAAAAAGCGCACATAGAGCACGGAAAGGGCCGGCAGAACCCCGATCATCAGCAGGCCGCGCCAGCCGATCGTGTTGAACAGCAAGCCATAGATCAGGCTGGCGAGCAGGAATCCGAGACTCCACGAGCCCTGTAGCAACCCGCTCATGAATCCCCGAGAGCGCGCCGGCCAGGACTCCATCGCGAGAGCCGCGCCCGCGGGCCATTCGGCGCCCATGCCGATGCCCAACAAAGCGCGAAACAGGAAGAGAAACCAAAATGCCGGCGAGAAACCGGCGATAAAGTTGCAGATCGAATACCACAAGATCGAGATCATCAGCGGCGTCTTGCGGCCGATCCGGTCGGCAAGCCAGCCAGAGCCGATCGCGCCGACGAGCCGCAGCCACAAAGTAACGCTCAGCAAAAACGCGACCTCGGTCAGCGGCACGCCAAACTCCTGCGAGATCGGCACCATGATCAGCAGGAACATCGTGAAATCGAATGCATCCAACGTCCAACCCAGCCACGAGGCAACCCAGGCGTACCACTGGTCCTTCGTCGGCTCCTTCCACCAGGAAATTGGGCTGGTCCTGATCTGGGCGGCTGTACTCATGGCCGTGACGCCTCTCCTATCGCGCTGCGCTGTGCGGCGACTTACCGAATTCGCCGGTAGTCCGAAACCATCAGCTCTGCTTTCGCCATGTCAAGCTAAACGCGCAATACCCGACGAGCTCACCCTTGATCTCTCGGCCGTCGACACGGCCGTCAAACCTCTGGCCATAACCGGTCGTCGTCGTCATCGAGCCGTCGGGCGCCGCATCTCTCTCGAGTGTGTAATCGCCCCACCGGACCCGGGCATGGCTGCCAGTGATCGTCAGCCGCGCCGGAGCGCGAAACTCCCGGCAAGATCTGGCGCCGGCATAGCCCTGGGTTCGAGCGCGGCCGTCAGCCAGAGTGCTGCCGCTGCTCTTTTCTCCGCCGAACACCGACATAGGTTCCGTCAAAGGCACCCGTTGGCGCTGCCGCAGGCGACTGCGCTTCGACCG
>JAFAHH010000481.1 GCA_019237355.1 Acetobacteraceae bacterium
TGAGCGGGCCTCCGGGCGACTGCATGCCGATTTCCCAAGGCCGCGGCGCGAAGACCGGCACCTGTGGCTGCGCGCCTTCCGTTTGGGCATGTGCAGCTGGTGAGAGGGCGAGGAACAGGACGGTAAACAAAGCAAGGCGCTGGCGGAGAGCGTGCATCGGCTAACCCATCTTCCCTCTGGCCGGGCTTCTCCCGGCTTTCCTATCATTGTGCCCGATGCCGCCTGTCTGTCCAGAGGACCATGGCCGTTTTGCGCGGCCCTCGGCTGCGTTATCCCATTGCGGATGGCAAGTGGCCCACTGCAATCGAAGCCGTAGAGCAGTTCTCGCTTGACTGGAATTGCCTGCATTTCCAGGAGCGCGTGAGCGGGTTCCATGATCCCAGCGCGATAGGGCCCCAAGATCCTCGCAAGGTTAAAGCTGCAGCGCTTTCCGGCACGGTCGAACCGCTTTAGTTACGAAGCGTAACAAGAGTGAATAGCCCGCCAGGCCAGACGGGGGCAAGTTCGGCCTGGGCCCGATCCTCCGCCGTTAGCAGGGCATCCATACGAAAATCGGGATGCCATCCGAGCGTGCGGGAGGCCGGGGCTAGGGCTCGTTCAACCCAAAGACGCGGGCCTCGCTCGGCGACAAAATGGTTCACGAATAGGATATGCCCGCTGGGTCTCACCACACGGCGCATTTCCGCGATCAGGCGCCGCGGGTGCGGAACGACAGAAGCCACAAATATTGCGGCCGCGATGTCAAAGCTCCCATCAGGTAGGCCGGTGTCCTCCGCATCGCGCTCGAGCAATGCCTCGATATTCGTCAGGTTCAGTGCGGTGACGCGCTCCCGAGCTCGGGCGAGCATCTCTGGGGAAAGATCAATGCCGGTGATTCGTTTTTCGCGACTATAGTGGGGCAGGGCCAGACCGGTTCCAACCCCAGCTTCCAAAACCCGTGTGCCCGGCAGTTGGTTGACTCGGGCAACGGCCTCCCGCCTTCCGGCCGCGGAAACGCTGCCGAAAGCCTTATCGTAAATAGCCGCCCAGCGCCGATAAGCGGCGCGCACCGCATCGGTATCGAGCGCTGTCATCGGGTGGCCCACGCAATCATCGGCATGACGGCCGATTTTCGGCCAATGGACCAGAAGGCGCAAGGATGGCCGGGCCATTTCAGGGTGACGCTACCTCCTGAAACTGGTCGGCTTTATCGTCGGCACCTTGCCCGACCAAGCTCGCGGGATGGCAGCCCGAACGTCGCTGACCGAACAAGATCAGCGACGTTCTACGCTAGAGCGCTCCCCGTCAGACTGGAAGCGCTCTAGCTTTGTTTTGCGAGCATCTTCACGCGCTCCTGGAACGCAACCGTTTCCAGTCAAGCGCGAACTGCTCTAGCCTGAGCGGGAGGGCTATTCGGCGGCGGTAAGATTTACCGCGGCCGTGCGGCCATTCTGCTGCTGCTCGACTTCAAACCCTACCTTCTGGCCCTCGTTCAGGCTTCGCAATCCAGCCTTCTGCACAGCACTGATATGAACGAAGACGTCCTTCCCCCCGGTATCCGGAGCGATGAACCCGTAGCCTTTTGTTGGGTTGAACCATTTAACCGTACCCCTGGGCATCGCCTTTCTGCCTTTCTGTTGGCGGCCGGGATTGGCGCAAGCAAACCCGGCCTATGAACGAGAGCGGCGGACGGCCTCCGGATGCCAGTCGCGCCGTTGAGCCGTCGGCAGGGATCCCTACGTGTGGGAGGTCTTCTTCTTCGGCGAGACATCATGCCTGCCGGCGTAGGCAGAATACCCTCCTGCTGATAGACTCGCAATGAAACTCGCGCGAGCGTCGGGTACCTGCACGCGGGGGCTGTGCCTGAAACGCGTCAGGGGGATGTTTTACTGGCCTTTCAGTACACTAGAGCGCTTCCATGCTAACTGGAAGCGCTCTAGGCTTTCTTTTGCGAGCATGTTCACGCGCTCCTGGAACCGCAAGCGTTTCCAGTCAAGCGCGATCTGCTCTAGCAGGCTGCGGAAAAGCGTTGAAGTCGGTCGTTCGTGAAGCAACGAAAGAAGGCCAGGGTTTTGCCCCTGGACCCCAGCAAAGGCATAGCCTTTGCAATCCAATCACTTAGTGGGGAGGGGTCTGGGGCCTTTCGGCCCCGCCATGCGAACAGCATGCTCCCCGCATGACGGGTCCAGGGCAGAGCCCTGGCCTTCCTTTTTCAGCAGACTGCTAGACGATCTTGGAGTAACTGCGCACCTCAGGACGTGTTCTGGGTTTTTGTTTTGCAAGCATATCGGCCCCATCACGGCCGCGCGATGCGATCGAGTTGGGTCACTCACCGAAGATGGTCAGGTACTCTGATCTAAGTTGGTGTTGAGAGCGCGATTGCGACTCTGCAACCATTCCACCTCAACCGATCGCGCTCTGGAGCTATCGAGCACGATCAAGCGACATCCTCATCCTTGTCGCGGATCCTGACATAGGCAAGCTGAGCGTGCTCCGGACAATAGGGCTTACCGGGCACCGAGTTTGCGTCGCAGAAGCGGAAGCTCTTGGTTCCGGGTTCGCCAATAGGCCAGCAGCAGGTGATCACTCGCCCATAACTGCGCGGCGCGATCACCGGGCGGGGCGGCGGAGCGGGAGCCCGTGAAGGGGTTTGGGAAATCGTGCATTCCGAAACCGGCGTGCGGGTGCAGGCAAGGGGCGGCAAGGTCGGCCCTGAGACGCGGCGAGGGCTACGCTTGCGGCGGGGCCCGCCCTCGGACCCTCCCTTCCGGATCGGAGAGGGACGGGACGGGAGACTGAGCCTGTGCGCCTTACCAACCACCGCGTTTTTGGAAATACCGAGTCGCCTACCAATTTCGGCCGTGGAGAAGCCCTCCGCCCAAAGCCCCTTGAGCTGGGTAATGATTTCTTCGGTCCACTCCATCTCGTGTCTCCTGCCCCATTTGGACACAAGATACGGTATCCGGGAGAAATCCCGGGTCAACCCAGAATATGCGCTATCGTACAAAAAGTTGTGGAAAACCTGGCAAGACAGGACAATATATGGGGTCTAGAGCGGGATGACCCCAGGTCAGGTCATCCCGCTCTAGGATTCTTGACTTTGAGAGCGCGATTCAGGCTTTCCGACGATTTCGCCTCAAGCCATCGCACTCTCGATGTGGATTGAGGCCCGACCTGGGTCCCGTTACGAAATGAACCGGCCTCTCAGCTCGCAAATCAGATGAAGCGGTCCCGCGCCGTTGCGATCAGGACGAGGGGCGCAGCTTTAGCATTTCGCGCGCCTGCTTTGCTGAAGCGACCGGTCGGCCGTATTGGGCGCAGAGCTCTGCCACCCGGCCAACGAGTTGCGCGTTGCTCTTGGCCAGGGTGTTCTTGTCCCAACGAATATTGTCTTCTAGCCCGGTCCGGCAATGGCCACCCATTTCGAGGGACCAATGATTTACTTCGAGCTGATGCCGCCCAATCCCAGCCGCGACCCAGGTGGCGTCGGGCAAGTGCTTCTTCAGTTGCGCGACTTCAAATTCCAGGATCTCCCGCCGGGCCGGCAGGGCATGCTTCACCCCCATCACGAACTGAATGTGAGGCGAAGGTTTAAGTAAGCCATCACGCACCATGTCGATGGCGTTATAGAGCATGGCCAGATCGAATACCTCGATCTCGGGCTTCACGTCATATTTCAGCATTTCCTCCGCGAGATAACGGACGAAATCCGGCGGATTCTCATAGATGATGGTTGGGAAATTGACCGACCCGGTCGCGAGGGACGCCATATCGGGCCGCAAATGCAGCATGGCGCCGCGCTGCTCGAACGACCGCCCGCGCCCGCCGGTCGAGAATTGGATAATGATATCAGGACAATGCTTGCGAACGCCTTCCTGGAGCTTCTCAAAGCGCCACACGTCGGAGGCAGAATTTTCATGCTCATCGCGCACATGCACATGAACCAGGGTGGCGCCCGCCTCGTAACATTCGTGGGTCGATTCCACCTGCTCCTCGATGGAGACCGGCAGCGCCGGATTATCCTTCTTGCGCGGTACAGAGCCGGTGATGGCGACTGATATGATGCAGGGTTCAGCCATGTCTTAACTCCCAATCCGAACTCATTGCTCCATTTCCCCAAACGTCTCTTTGGCAATTCGTACCGCCGAATTTGCCGCCGGAATCCCGGCATAGACCGCGACCTGCAGCAACATATCGGCGATATCGGCCGGGGTAGCGCCGGTGTTGCGGCTAGCCCGGATGTGCAGCTTGAACTCCTCGTGGTGGCCAAGCGCCGCCATCATGGCTAGCGTCAGCAAAGAGCGGGTCCGCCGGTCGAGCTGCGGCCGGGTCCAGATGCTGCCCCAGGCGGTGCGGGTGATGAAAGCCTGAAAATCCCGGTCGAAATCCGTAACGGAAGCCGTCGCGCGCTGCACATGGGCGTCGCCCAGCACTTGCTTCCGAACCGCCATACCGGCTTCGTACGAATCGGCCGCGACTGGCGCGAGGAAGCGCCCGATCGCGTCGGTTACCTCAGCCGGCTTTTCGATTGTCGGAATATGCGAGGCGGCCGGAATAACTTCGAGGCTCGAGCCTGCTATCGCGGCCTGCAGGGCTTGGGCGCTCGCGAGCGGTGTCGCCTCGTCCTGTTCACCGACCAGGATGAGCGCGGGGACGTTGAGGCCGCTCGTGGATTGGGTTAGGTCCGCCGCGGCAATGGCTTCTGCCGCCCCAGCATAACCCTCGGGGTCGGTACGAAGCAGCATCGCGCGCAGCCCTTCGGCCTCTGGCGTGTGCATGAAGCCCGGGGTCACCCAGCGCGCCATGACGCCCTCCGCCAGCGCCTCAGTTCCCTTAGAGCGCACAGTTACGCAACGCTCCTGCCAAAGCTCGGCGGGCGGAATGGCCATGGCGGTGTCGCAGAGGATCAACGAAGCGACCCGGCCGGGTGCTTGGGCTGCGATCGATTGTGCGACCAGGCCTCCAATCGAAAGCCCGGCGACATGCGCTTGGATCACGCCAATGGCGTCCAAGATGTGCAGCACGTCGCGCGCCATGCCTTCGATGCTGTAGGGACCGGGCGTGACGGTTGTAAGTCCGTGGCCGCGTAAATCCGGACGGATCACCCGGAAGCTGAAGGCGAGCGCTTCGGCCTGGGGATCCCACACGTGAAGGTTGGTGCCGAGCGAGTGCAGCAGGACAAGTGGGGGGGCTCCGCCAGGCCCTGCGATCTGAACGTGGGCGGACAGATCACGGGTGCGGACGAACATGGGGTGTCTCCGTTCTTCAGCGAACGCCGATCACAAGCCTGCTGGAGCCGCAGGTCAATCACCCGCATACGTTGTAACCAGGCTTGGCAAAGGGATCGACTACCCAGCCGGACGTCGCGATCCGTGAGGCGCTGTAGAAAGTCCTCATCCAGGCATTGTGAGGAATTGCGGCGTGCACGGCCTCAAGCGAGAGCGGCCGGGCGCCGGGGCCGGCATGGGACCCAGTGCGCGCGAAATGGGAACCCGAATCCGCCTCAAGCCATCGCGCTCTAGGGTAGTCCCGCACGCCAGATGAAGTCGCGGATCAGCGGCAGGATCTGATTCCGCCAAACAGGCCCATGAAACAAGCTGAAATGTCCCGACCGCCGCTGGGTGTAGTGCTGCCGCCTCGGCTCAGGGATGTGAGGACAGAACTTGTGGGCTATCCGCGTCTGACCCGGCGGTGCGATATCGTCGCGTTCGCCCTCGATCGTGAGCAGGGCGGTCCGGCGGATGCAGGCGGGGTCGATCTTTATGCCGCGGCAGCGAAGCCCGCCTTCCGGCAAAGCCGAGCTCTGAAACACCAGGGCCATTGTCTCAAGATACCATTCGGCTGGCAGATCGATCAGGTCTAAAAAAGCATCGCCGAACGGATGTCCGGCAGGGTCAAGGCCGTCATCGTATAAAACCTTGGTCAAGAGCTCACCCCCGCTCATCATTTGCCGGCTCAAATAGGTCAGCAGCATTGTCCGCTGTAGTTCCGCCGCGTAGACCTGCCTTCCGTGCCCCTGATTCGGGGCCTGAACCTTGCTGATCGCGTTTTTCTCGTACCAGGCCAGAGGGCGGGAACGCGAGAGCTGGTCAACCCGCGCCGGATTGACCTTGGTATCGATCTTGCCCCCTATCAGTGTGAGGGTTTGCGGAGCAGCCAAGCTACCCTCACCCTCTAGAAATGCGGCGGCAGCCAAGGCGGGAAGAGCTGATTGGCAGAGGCCAATCAGATGGGCGCCGCCGCCGAGTTGCTCAAGGAAATATGCGGCATAGCTGATATTATCCTCGAGGCCGAAGCCGCCCGCACCGACCGGGACGTCCCGTGCATCGCTCCATTCCAGCACATGGACATCATGATCCAGAACAAGCCCGCCGATCATGTCGAACAGCAGCGGCAGGCCATGGCCCGAGAGCGGTGCCAATACTAGGACAGGTGGCCCTTTTGGAGCGCTCCCTTGCTCGGTGATGCGTAGCAACCTCCCAAACGGTCTTGTTTCCAATATTTGGTGTTGCATAGGCAGGAACTCATCCCTGGACCTCCGGGGCTCATCGCGAATGAAAGAGATATTTCTCGCCAGCATGAGACGGATTCTTCCCTCAACCAAAAATTGCCGGACCCTTTCGTCCGTGGTTTCGCAATTGCGCACCACGCAGCGGGGCGGCATTTGTTATGACCTTGTCAGGGCGCGGCGTCCTGGCCGGTCAAGCCATGCTTAGCTTGCTCCGGCTTGACCAGGCGAGGCGCCCGAATGACATCCCTTCTGATACGAAAGCCTCGGCGGGGATGTCCATTGTTTTTTGCTTATTCAAGGACCGCGCTCTCAGCACAGCTCCTTCTGCATGTAGATGACATCAAGCCAGCGCCCGAACTTCCATCCTACGGCATGCAGATGGCCGGCCTTGTGGAACCCCAAGCCGTAATGCAAGCGCACAGAAGCTTGGTTTTCGGCATCGCCGATCACCGCTACCATCTGCTTGAAACCGTGTTGTGCGGCGGCGTTGATAAGCTGTTGCAGCAGCTCTCGTCCAATGCCGCGGCCCTGGGCATCCGGCCGCATGTAGACGCTATCTTCCAAGGTGAAGCGATACGCCGAGCGGTCACGGAGCTGCGCAAAATATGCATAGCCAAGTACGCCGGTTGCGTCGGCGGCGACCAACCAGACCCACCCGCGAGCGAAGACCCGGCCAAAGTGATCCGCCATCTCCTCGACTGAAGGAGGCAGCTCCTCGAACGACCCCGTTCCATGCAGCACGTGATGGGCGTAGATCGATTGGATCTCTGGCACGTCCGCCAGACCAGCAGGGCGAACCGCAAAGCTCATGGCAGGCTTAGCAATTCCGCCGTCCGCCGGGTGAAATCGAGCAAGGCTCGGTCCCGGCCCACGCCCGCGACCAACGATAGCCCCACGGGCGCGCCCAGCACCGTCCCCACCGGTAGGCTCACCTCAGGGAAGCCGCAAAATCCTGCGATCGCCGTCACTGCGATTGTGGCTTCGCGGATCGCGAGTTGCTCTTCGGGCGATGCCGTCAACAAGGGCGCGGGGCAAGGGCTGGTGGGATGGACAAGGATAGCGCCGCCGTCCAGCAAGGGCCGAAAGCGGGCCTGTACCACACGGCGGAAGGTTCGGCCGGCGGCAGCTTCGGCCGGGTCGAGGCTGCGGGCTGCCTCGAATCGCTGCGCGACCCGGGGACTAAGCTGGGGCTGGTGGGCAATGATCCAACCACCGAGCGTTACCCAAACCTCCTCCGCCTGGGTCGCCCGGAAATGCGAATGGAACGTCGCGAGGCCTTCTGGGGCAACCCGGATGGGGATGGAGGCGCCGAATTGCGCCTCTAGGCGGGCAAGCGCGGGCCGGAGCGCCTCGGCCACCTCCGGCATAGCGCCGAGCCACGCCTCTTCGGTGCGCAACAAGGGTCCAGCGACCGGACCGTCGCCGCCGGGCAGAAGCACGGCCCCGACTTCGGCCAGAATTGCGGCCGTGGGCGCAAACCACCCGGCCGTGTCATAACTCGGGGCGAGCGGCCGGGCGCCCCGCTAGGCTCAGGGTGCCATAGCTCGGCCGGATGCCGTATATTCCGCAATAGCTCGCCGGGATACGAACCGATCCGCCCGTGTCGGAGCCGAGGGTAAAATCCACCATTCCGGCCGCCACGGCAGCCGCCGAGCCGCAACTAGACCCGCCCGGAAAGCGCGTTGGCGCTTTTGGGTTTAGGGGGGTGCCGTGCCAAGGATTCTCCCCGGTCAGGCCGTAAGCCAGCTCGACGGTCTTGGTTTTACCAGTGAGCTGAGCCCCCGCCTCGAGCAGGGTCGTAACGACAGGAGCGGTCGCCGGCGGCGGCGGATGGGTTCGAGCCCAGTCCGGGTTGCCATAAGTAGTCGCCACCCCCGCGATATCGAACAGATCTTTCACAGCGAAGCGTTTGCCGGCCAGCGGGCCTGTGTCAAGCGGGAAACGTTCCACTGCAGGGCCGGGCACGTAAGCGCCGGCCGGGTCATCTCGAACCATATTCATGCACGTATATACTCTTCTACCCCTCAGCGGTGGTCCTGCACGCTCATGCTGCCGTAAATAGCCTCTGAATAATTTTTCATTGAGGCTTACTCGCTAAAGTAGTATTGAAGGGTTGGTGATTCACGTAAACCGATCCTTGCCTGAGAAGGGGTCCAGCTTTGCCGGCTGGCGCCCGCGAGAGCCTACACCTCTTCTGCTCACCCTTGTTACAGCCTGAGGGGACTCATTGTTGGATACACACAACACAACCGCCGCAGCCCGCATTGGTCCCACCATTTTGCGAAATTCTGCGAGCCAGGCAATTCATCCTCGGCTGCTCGCGGTAATGGAAGCCGCGCGCTTCTTCGGCGCCGAGCTCGATCCAGCCGAGTGTCAGATGCCCTCAGACGACACGCCGCCGCCGGCCGCGTCGCTGGTGGCCTGGGCGCGCGGAGCCGGCATGTGGGCCCGGGGCGTGCGGCTGAGCTGGCGGCATTTGATGCGGCTCCGAGAGGCGGGGCCGGTCGTGCTGTTGTTCAAGGATGGCGCGGCCGGTTTGCTTACCGGGGTCAATGCTGCGCAGAGCGTTGTATTCGTGAAGGACCCGCGCGGCGGAGCAGCGGAGGCAGCGGTCCCGGTCGATGAACTCCGGCTCGGCCAAGTCTGGGCCGGCGAGACGCTGCTGATCCGCGCCCAGCGGGCCGCGGAGGCCGATCCGCCCTTCAGCATCGGCTGGGTGGCCGGCCTCGTTCTGAAAGAGAAGCGGGCGCTCAAGGACATCGCGCTCGGCTCGCTTACCTTGAGCTTCCTCACGATCTTTCCGCCACTCTTGGTGATGACCGTGGTGGACAAGGTGCTCACGCACCACAGCTATTCCACCCTGGCCTTGCTCACCGCCATCCTGCTGATTGCGATGGTATTTGAAACCTTGCTGGGCTACGCCCGGCGCTTGATCGTGCTGGTCATTGGCGTGCGGCTCGATGCCAAGCTGAATTTGCAGATTTTTAGCCGCCTGCTGCGTTTGCCGCTCGATTACTTCGAACGCCACCCGGCCGGAGAGACGATGCACCGCATCGGCCAGGTGCATAAGGTGCGCGACTTTCTTACCGGCAAGCTGCTTACCACCTTCCTTGACTTGGTTACGTTGCTGGTGCTGCTGCCATTCCTTTTTTACCTTAACGCCACTCTTGCTTGGATGGTGCTGGGCGGCAGCGGCCTGATTGCGCTAATCATCCTGGGTTCGTTGCGCCCCCTCCGGCGAGTTTATGCGAAAGTTGTTGCGGCCGAAACCGCTAAGGTCGCAGCGCTGGGCGAGACCATCTTCGGCATCCGCACTGTCAAATCTCTCGCGCTGGAACCGCAACGCCGCTCCTTGTGGGATGAAAGAGTTGCCGAGGCAGGTCATGCGCGCCTCGTTTTTGGCTACGCCTCGAACTGGCCGCAGACTCTGGTCAACCCGATTGAGCGGTTCATGTCGATCGGGATCGTGTTGATTGGCGCGTATTTGGCCCTGTCCGACAATAGCGGCTACGCAGTCGGCGCGCTCTTCGCCTTCATGATGCTCTCGATGCGTGTCGCTCAGCCGCTCGTGGGGTTTGCCCGTCTGATCGAGGATTGGGAGCAAGTGGGGTCGGCGATCGCGGAAGCGGCCCTGGTTCTGAACCGTCCGCTCGAAACCAACGCCGCGTCAGGCGGGCTGCGGCCCAAATTCGAGGGTGCGATTAGCTGCGAGAACCTCAGCTTTACGTATAACGGCACCAAGGTGCCGGCGCTCGACCGCGTCACATTCTCGGTTTCCGCTGGCACGATGCTGGGTGTGGTTGGCCGCTCTGGATCGGGCAAATCCACATTGATGCGGCTGTTGCAAGGCATCAACCGCGATTACGAAGGCTTTCTCAAGATCGACGGCAACGACCTGCGCGATATCAACCTGCGCCATCTGCGCCAGAGTTTCGGCGTGGTGCTCCAAGATAATTTCTTATTCCGTGGGACCATTCGGGACAACATCATTGCCGGCCGGCCGGGCTTGACGATGGAAGATGCGGTCCGGGCCGCGCGGCTCGCCGGGGCCGAAGAATTCATCGAGCGCATGCCGAACGGCTATGACACGATCGTCGAAGAAGGCTCGCCCAATCTTTCTGGCGGCCAGAAACAGCGGCTCGCGATCGCCCGCGCACTGATCACCGATCCGCGGATCTTGATCCTGGATGAAGCGACAAGCGCGCTCGATCCCGAGAGTGAGGCGCTGGTCAACGCCAATTTGCTGCGGATTGCGCGCGGCCGAACCATGGTGATCGTATCGCACCGGCTCTCATCGCTCACCGAGTGCGACCAGATAATGATGCTCGACCAAGGGCGCCTGATCGACATCGCCCCGCATCGCGTGTTGCTGGAGCGCTGCGCCATGTATCGTCAGCTTTGGGCGCAGCAGAACCGGCATGTTGACGCACAGGGTCCGCGGCATGCGCGGCTGGCAATGGCGCAGGGGGAGTAAGCACATGGGCAAGACAAC
>JAFAHH010000497.1 GCA_019237355.1 Acetobacteraceae bacterium
CCGGGCCTGGGTCGCTTGAGTCCGAGAGGATGTCTCCTTGGCCGCACTGAAGCCCCCCTCAGGTGCACCCTTGTCAACGCTTGCGTACTCAGCCATCATCACCGAGCGGAGTGCGACAGGCCGGCAATCGGCCGACCTGACCAGGGCACGTCCCAAGTTTGACGTCCGCAAACTGTCGTTCTGGTACGGCAAGAGCCAGGCCCTCTTCGACATCTCGCTCACCATTCCCGAGCGCTCGGTGATGGCGCTGATTGGTCCCTCTGGCTGCGGCAAATCGACCCTATTGCGGATGATCGCGGGGCTGGAAAACGTGACTCGCGGGGAGATCGCGATCGGGGCGCGAATCGTGAACAGCGTGCCTCCGAAGGAGCGCGACATTGCGATGGTGTTCCAAAACTACGCTCTTTACCCGCATATGACGGTGCAGGACAACATGGCGTTTTCGCTTAGGCTGGCGAAGGCGCCGAAATCAGTCATCGACGCACGTGTTGGCCGGGCGGCGGAGATTCTCGGGTTGACGCAACTCTTGCGTCGCTACCCGCGCCAGCTGTCGGGCGGGCAGCGTCAGCGGGTGGCTATGGGCCGGGCGATTGTGCGCGACCCGCAGGTGTTTCTGTTCGACGAACCGTTATCAAACCTCGATGCCAAGCTGCGGGTGCAGATGCGGGGGGAGATCAAGGACCTGCACCAGCGATTGCAGACCACCACCATCTACGTGACGCACGATCAGATCGAGGCCATGACGATGGCGGATAAGATCGTGGTCATGAATAGCGGCAACGTCGAACAGACCGGGGCGCCGCTCGAGCTTTATGACCGCCCGGCGAACTTGTTCGTGGCCGGGTTCATCGGCTCGCCGGCAATGAATTTGATTAAGGGGAGGATCGAAGACGGCGCGTTCCGGGGTGAGGGAGGGATCACGCTACCGTTGCCCGACGGGGCTGGGGCGGTAGGCAGGCCGGTAATCTACGGCATTCGCCCCGAGCACTTTCAGATCCGCGCGGACGGATTGCCCGCCACAGTCCACGTGGTAGAGCCGACCGGATCGGAGACGCAGGTGATGGCGCACCTTGGAGGCATGCCGATCATGTGCGCTTTCCGCGAACGGATAACCGCTGGGCCCGGGGAAACGATCCGCATTGCGCCCGCTCCCGGTACGGCGCATTTGTTCGATCTCGCAACGGGACAGCGGCTGAGCGGCTGATCAGATGAGTCCGATGGACGCGACCACCTGGACGTTTCCGCGGCAACGCCAAAGCTGGCTTGCCGGGGTTCTCAATCAAAAGCCGGTTCTAATCGTGCTGTGCATGGCTCCCGCGCTGGGCCTGCTGCTCGTGTTCCTGACTTATCCGCTGGGACTTGGGCTGTGGCTTGCCTTTACCGACGCCCAGATCGGGCGGCCGGGGGAGTGGATCGGGCTTGAGAATTTCCAGTCAATCCTACACGACCGGGTTTTCATCACCACGGTCTGGAACACGATTTTCTACACTGCGGCCGCGACAATCGGAAAATTCTCGCTCGGCTTGTGGCTCGCTTTGCTGCTGAACGAAAACCTTCCGTTCAAGTCGATCATTCGCGCCGTGGTCCTGCTGCCGTTCATCGTTCCGACCGTACTCTCCGCCATTGCGTTTTGGTTCATCTATGACCCGCAATTCTCGATTATTTCGTATCTGTTAGTTGATGTGCTGCACTGGCGCGACACGTATATTGATTTCCTGGGGACTCCGTGGCACGCACGTTGGTCGCTGATCGCCGCAAATATCTGGCGTGGCATTCCGTTTGTGGCGATTACGTTGCTGGCAGGGCTGCAGACCATATCGCCCTCGCTTTATGAGGCGGCTCTGCTGGATGGCGCCTCGGGCTGGCAGCGGTTCCGTTTTGTTACTTTGCCGCTGCTGATGCCGATCCTCGCGGTGGTGCTGACCTTCTCGGTCCTGTTCACCTTTACCGATTTTCAGCTCGTTTACGCGATCACGCGGGGAGGCCCGATCGATTCGACCCACCTTATGGCTACGCTCGCCTTTCAGCGCGGCATTCCCGGCGGACAATTGGGTGAAGGCGCAGCGATTGCCGTATCGATGATCCCGTTCCTGGTGTTCGCCACCTTGTTCAGCTATTTCGCCCTGGCCCGGCGCAAGTGGCAGCAGGGAGAGAGCAATGACTGACTCAGCCGTTATCGACCGGCCTGTGACCGCTGAGGACGAAGGGACTCTGCTCGCATGGCAGAGCCGCTGGCGGCGCCTGGTCACGGTGTATCTGCCGCTGATTTGCTTTCTTTTCATTTTGCTTTTTCCATTCTACTGGATGGCGATAACGGCCTTCAAACCGGATGCGGAGTTGCTCGATTATCAGCACAACAATCCGTTCCTGATACAGCACGCGACGCTGGCGAACATCCGGAAGCTTCTGTTTGAAACGGATTACCCGCGCTGGCTTGTGACGACGATGATGGTGGCCGTGGCTTCTACCATCATCTCGCTATTCGCGAGCGTGCTGGCGGCCTATGCGGTACAACGGCTGCGGTTCCGCGGCTCGAATTATGTGGGGCTCGCGATCTATCTCGCGTATCTCGTGCCGCCCTCCATTCTGTTCATCCCGCTCGCTACAATGATATTTCAGCTTGGGCTATTCGATACCCCGCTCGCGCTGGTGCTGACGTATCCGACCTTTCTGATCCCGTTCTGCACTTGGCTGCTGATCGGATACTTCAAATCGATCCCGTATGAGCTGGAGGAATGTGCGCTGATCGATGGTGCGACCCGGCTGCAGATCCTCTGGCGCATCACCTTGCCACTGGCCGTGCCCGGGCTGATCTCGGCCGGCATTTTTGCCTTTACGCTGTCCTGGAACGAGTTTATCTATGCTCTGGCGTTTATTCAGTCCTCTGAGAAAAAGACGGTGCCGGTCGCAATCCTGACGGAGCTTGTCACCGGGGATGTGTATCAGTGGGGGGCTCTGATGGCCGGCTCGCTGCTGGGGTCGCTGCCGGTCGCGATCTTCTACAGTTTCTTTGTAGAGTATTACGTCTCGAGCTTGACGGGCGCTGTTAAGGAATAAAAGGGAGCCAACAATGAATATAATTACACGCCGTTGCTCGCTGTCCCTCGCCGCCAGCGCGCTGGCCTCGGCCGCCGCGGGCGGTGGCGCGCAATCTGTGGCGGCGGCCGATGTGGAGCCGCCGAAGCATCCGGTCGAAAAGGATGCGAGCCTACGTGTGGCACGCCCGACCAAGTTCGTGGACCCGGACGAGGCGATCTTCCGCCAGAACACGGAGAAGTTCACCAAAGCGACCGGCGTGCCGGTCCGCGTCGACTTTGTCGGATTCGAGGATCTTCGCCCGCA
>JAFAHH010000724.1 GCA_019237355.1 Acetobacteraceae bacterium
AAGATATATGGAACGCCACTGTCATGGTTAATGGGCGCTTTTCCGCGGGTGCGTTAGCATGATTTCTTAGCAATCCGCTTGTGCTATAATGGCAAGAACACAAAGGCGAGGACATTGGCGGGGCTGACGATGACGGTCACCATTCGACTATCTGATGAACAGGCTGAGGCGCTAGAAGCGAGAGCGGCAACCGAGGGGCTTTCCGTTGAGCAATGGCTTCAAAAGCTCGCTGAATCTCTCAAACCCGTGCGCGAAACGCGCACAGGTGCCGACCTGATCGCAGCGTTGCAGGCTTCTCCTCATCGTGACATTGACATTGAGCCGCCGCGCTATCGTTTTCCCGCGCGCGATGTGAAGCTGTGAATGCCATGGCTTCTTGACACCAACGTTCTGTCGGAAATTCGTCGGCCCAAGCCCGAGCCAAAGGTTCTGACATTTATTGGCGCGCGCCCGCTGGATGAGCTTTACGTTAGCGAGGTAACGCTCGCTGAGCTTCGGTTCGGCATCGAGCGCTTGGAGGCAGGCAAGCGTCGCAATGAATTGAACCGCTGGCTCGCGCACACCATACGGCCCATGTTCCACCAAAGGATTTTGCCGGTCACCGAGGACATCTTATTCCGGTGGCGAGTTCTGATGGAGGAAGGCCGCAAGGTCGGGCATACCTATTCGCAGCCTGATCTCATCATCGCCGCAACCGCGCTTCACCACGGGTTCACAGTTGTTACCCGAGATCGAGCCGATTTCGACAAAACGGGCGTGACCGTCATCAATCCTTGGGAACCGCCGCCGCCGCAACCCGACCGCTCCCGATGAAAGCTCCCGCCCACGCGGACGGCGGGGGCGACAACCAAGACGCGCACCGACACCGAAACCGTGAAGCGTGGCACGAAATTTAAGACTTTCGCAGCAAAACTAGGAGCCTGAAAAGAAACGTCTTTTCTTGCTGCGTAGGTCCGCTGCATAATGGCCCCATGAATACGGCTCGCGAGGAGTATTGCCAGATTAAGACCAAAATCAAGCTTATTCTAACGGACAAAAGCCGAAGACTTCGGGCGAAAAAGCCATCCCGCCCCAAGACCGCTTAGCAAAAGCCGCGGAACTCTGGCCCCTCGGGCGCTATCCCCACCCCAGTCCGGCTATTGTGGCACGGAATGAACCACGGCGCCACCCATTACGCTTGACGTAAAGCGTAATGGGGCCTATATCAGCTAAGTCCGGCGATGATCAACAGCTTTCGGGACAAGAAGACCAGGGCTTTGTTCCGGGACGGAACCGGCCACAAAAAATGCCAGAGCTTTGACAAAGCCGCGCGGCGCAAGCTGGTGGTGCTGGACGCAGCAATGAGCCTGCACGACCTGGAGAGACCGCTGAATAACAGACTCAAACTGCTGAAAGGGCACCGGCAGGGACAGCATTCCATCCGGATCAATGATCAATACAGGGTCTGCTTTAGGTGGCGGGACGGCGACGCGTATGACGCGGAAATCACCGACTATCACTAAGGGAGGCGCCGATGGACGAAAACATGCTCGTCCACCCGGGCGAGGTTCTGAAAGAGGAATTTCTTGAGCCATATGGGCTAAGCGCCAACCAGCTTGCCCAGGCCCTTGCCGTTCCTACCAACCGGATTACGGCGATTATAAACGGCCGCCGCAGCATTACCGCAGACACCGCCGTCTTGCTGGCTCACGCATTCAAAACATCCCCGCAGTTCTGGATGAACCTGCAGGACAAGTACGATCTCGACGTAGCCAGTTCTCATATCTCGCAAGATCGGATTCGGCGTGCTGACGCCTTCGCGAAGGAACTTGGCCGAGCGACGCCTCCTGCGCGAGCCCGGCCTCCTTCTCCTACTCGGCGTCAGTGGACTCCGCCACCCCATCGGGCTCGGTGATATACTTGGGCCCGCTTCCCCCACTCCGCACTCGCCCCTTAATGCGGCTGGATCATCGAACGCCTGGCCGCGGCAATTCAGCCCGACACTGGTGCAGGCGAGGCCCCAGAGGTCCCGGAACTCGACCGGAAACGCCCCCGCGCCACCGCGGATATCAGCGTGTTCACCAGCAAGGATGTCCGCGAGGTCATTCACCACCATGTGAATCTCGTTGTGAATGATACGGAAACATGGGAGCAGTCAGCCGCGTACCGCCTTGATAGCCACAAAGCCGTACGGGCTTTCGTCAAGAACCACGGACTGAACTTCGCCGTCCTGTATCTCCATAATGACCAGCAGCACGAATATCTGCCCGATTACGTCGTGCGCCTCGACCTACCCGGCGAGCGCTGCCGAGATGCCGCCCGGCAGCCCTGAGACGATCCGGGACGCGCTCGCGGGGGTGGAGGCCGAGCTGCCGGAGCTGCTGCGGATTTATCAGGATACGGCCTGACGGACCGGGTGACCGGCGCTAGCATCCTCGATCCGCACCTCGCCAAGCTCTTTGGGGCTGGCGGGTTTATCGGCCGGGACGCCGGGGCCGAGGTGGATGCGCGACGCAGGGACGGGGGCGTTTTCAAGGCAAGCTATGCCGTGGCGGGCGGCTTGGGGCCGCGATTCTGGTCGATTTGGTGATTGCACCCTGTCCCCCAACACCGGCGCAGTTGTTGGCGGGGCTGCGAGCCCTGCTGCAAGCGAATGGGAGCTTTAGAGCGCGATGGCTTGAGGCGGAATCGTCGGAAAGCCTGAATCGCGCTCTGAAAACCAAAGTTCCTAAAGCGGAGTGACCTCATCTAAGGTCATCCGCGCTAGAGCAGATCGCGATCAAGTGGGATCGCTGCAGGTGATCCCATCGCGTGAATCTGCTCTAAAAACGACTCCTAGAGCGGTTCCACGTGAGTGGAAACCGCTCTAGTCTGAAAGTTTAGTCTTAATCTTACTTATAGATTAAATAACGGCATCTTTGCTTTAGTTTGAAACGGTGGCACAGCCCCCGGAGTTCGCCAAATAGTTGGCGCATTCCTGTGCGCTGAACGCGTCGAGCAAATCGCCGATCTTCTTCGAGGTCGCTTCCACCGTGTCCTCACACGCCTTTCGCAGCAGCGCCTTGGGTTTGGCGAACACCTGCTCGATTGGATTGAGACCGGGACTGTATGGCGGCAAGAACAGCAACCTTGGTGCCTGCCGCGCGGATCGCCGCACGAACCGTCTTCGCGAACCCCGGGAAGCTTTGCTACCCCGCCACCCGTTCTTCAGAATTGACCCCAAGCTGCTTGAGCTTGCGGTGAAGCGCGCTGCGCTCCATGCCGACAAACTGGGCGGTGCGGCTGATATTGCCCCCGAAACGCATCAATTGCGCCTGCAAATACTGCGTCTCGAACAGATCTCGCGCTTCCCTCAGCGGCAGGGTCATAATATCGGCGCTGGGGTCCACTGTAAGCAGCGCTGGGGCATTCGCACCGATTTCCGGCGGCAACATATCTGACCGGATCGGCTCGGCAGGCCCGCCCGGCGCCATGATGAGCACCCAATCCATCAAGTTCCGTAGCTGGCGCACATTGCCCGGCCAGTCATAAGCCTGCAACGCTGCGAGCGCATCGACCGATAATTCGCGCACTGGCATGCCCGAGCTTTCGGCGGAGCGGGTCAAAAAGAGTTGGGCGAGGGCGGGCACATCCTCCCGTCTCTCTTTCAAGGCGGGCACCTTTAGGGGTACCACGGCTAGCCTATAGTAAAGATCCTCCCGAAACCGGCCGCTGGCGATTTCTGCGTGAAGGTCCTTATTGGTGATCGCCAGGACCCGAACATCAACCTTCACCCGGGCCGAACCACCGAGCCGCTCGAAGCTTTGGTCCTGCAGCACGCGGACGATCTTGCCCTGCGTCTCGAGCGGCATGTCCGAGACCTCATCGAGCAACAACGTGCCACCATGGGCACGCTCCAACACGCCGGCCCGGCGAGGCTGCGCGGCTGGATCAGCACCAGCCTCGACGCCAAATAGTTCCTGCTCGAAACGAGCGGGGGCCATGGTAGCGCAGTTAAGCACCACAAACGGCCCTTCCGACCGGCGGGAGCGGGCGTGGATCATACGCGCAACCACCTCCTTGCCTGACCCGGCCGGCCCCTGAATCAGCACGCGCGACCCTGTGGGGGCCACCTTTTCGATCAAAGCCCGCAGGGCATGTATCGCATGACTCTCGCCAGTGAGCGAGGCTTCCGGCCCGGCCCGCAGGCGGAGCTCGGCGTTCTCTTGCGCCAGCCGGGCGGCTTCCAGTGCCCGGCGGATCACGAGCAGCAGCCGGTCAGACTTGAAGGGCTTTTCGATGAAGTCGTAGGCACCTTGCTGGATGGCGGCCACCGCCATCTCGATCGTGCCATGGCCGGAAATCATGACCACGGGCACCTGCGGCTCTTCGCTGTGAAAGGTTTGCAGGATGCCTAACCCGTCTAGGCGCGAACCCTGAAGCCATACATCCAAAATGACGAGCGCTGGCCGGCGGGCCCGAAACGCGGCGATCGCCGAATCGGAGTCGGCCGCTTGCCGGGTCTCATATCCCTCATCGCGCAAGATGCCGTCGATCAACAAGCGGATGTCCGGCTCGTCATCAACGATGAGTATCTCATGCACCATTCGGCATCCCCAGTGGCGCTGCCAACATCGATCCTGGGCCCGGAGCAGGTGACGCCCCTGGCAAGATCAGCCGCGCGATCGCGCCCGGTCCATCCAGCCGGTCATCCAAGGCGAGCTCGCCCCGGTGGTCTTCCATGATTTTCTTCACAATCGCGAGGCCGAGCCCTGTTCCCTTCTGCTTGTGGGTGACGTAGGGCTCGCTAAGCTTGTCGCGTTCCTCCCCGGCTGGAAGTCCTACTCCGTCATCGACCACGGTAATCTGCACGGTCTCGCCGGCCTGCTGCACTGAAATTGATATGTGCCCCGCACCCGGGCGCATCGCGACAGCATCTTCGGCGTTCCGCAGCAGATTCGTGAGCGCCTGACCGATGAGGCGGCGATCGCACGACGCAATAGGCCCTTGCTCGGGAATGTTGCTCTCCCATTCGATCTCTGGCCGGGCGGTTCGCTGCAAGATGAGCGCTTCGCGCGCGATTCGGCCAAGATCCTCGGGCCGGATAACCGGCTGGGGCATGCGAGCGAACGAGGAAAACTCGTCGACCATGCGGCCGATATCTGAAACATGGCGGATAATCGTATCCGCGCATTGGGCGAAGGTGGCCGGATCGGAGGTGATTTCCTTGGCGAAGCGACGCCGCAGCCTTTCAGCGGCGAGCTGAATCGGGGTGAGCGGGTTCTTGATCTCGTGCGCAATGCGGCGCGCCACGTCCGCCCAGGCGGCCTTGCGCTGCGCGGCCTGCAGCTCGGTGATGTCATCAAAGGTCACGACGTAGCCGTCAACCTGTCCGCCCTTAAGCTCCGCGCCAATTCGAACCAGCAGAATACGCCGCCGGTTTGGCGGGCCGATTTGGATCTCCGCGGTTCGCGGGCGATCCGGGCACTCCTGCACGCTCCGGAGCAGGGGGCCGAACTCAGGAACGATTGCGGCGAGTTCTTGCCCCACCGCGGCAAGCAAATCTCCCCCAAGCAGCTCGCTGCCTGCCCGATTCGGCAACTCGATCCGGCCGCTCGCATCCACTCCAATCACCCCAGCGGAGACGCCGGCAAGCACCGTTTCCGTGAACCGCCGGCGCTCATCGATCTGACTATAGGCGTCCATCAGCTCGGCGCGCTGCGCTGCAAGCTGGCCGGTCATGCGGTTAAATGCGCGCAGCAGGCTGGCCAGCTCGTCCTCTGTAGGGACCTCGGGTACCCGCACGGCCAGATCCCCCGAGCGCACACGCTCGGCCGCGTGGATCAGGCCCCCAATCGGGCGGGCAATTTGGTTCGCGAGAACGAGGCCGATGAGGGCCGCCGCAGCCAAAACCAGCAGAGCGAGCAGGGAAAATATCCAGGCAAAGGCCAGTTGCAGCCACGACCGGTTCTTATCCAGGCGTATATACTCGGCGACCGCTTGCTCCGTGCGTACAGCATGGTCGAGAATCTGCGGATCCACCGGACGGCCGATCAGCAGCATCAGCGGGGGTGTCGAGTCGAGCTGAACAACGGCCCGCACACGGGTTCCTTCCTCGGCATCCAGCACAGCCACGTCGCCACTGCGTGCCCGGTCGGTTGCCCAATGCGGCGGGGGTTCAGTTACTAGCCCGGCGAACAAACCGGCCGAGACCAACACCTGGCCGGTCACGGGCTCGTAAATCACCGCCTCGGTCAGGCCGCGCAAGGCCGTCTGGTTGGCAAGAATCTCCGCAAAGGCGGTGGGGTCCACGGACAAAACCGGACCCGCGCGGGCCAGATCGTTGGCCATCTCGAGCGCCACCGACCGGATATTGTTCCGGTGCTCTTCCAGATAGCCGCGGGAAGCCTGCAAGCTCTCCGTGAGCGCTTTGCGGACCGGGTCGTTGAACCACGACTGGATACCCAGATGAAAAAATGCGACCGCAAACACCGCGATGACGATGGTGGGAAGGACGGCGACGCCGCTGAACAGAAGCACCAGCCTCACGTGGAGTCGCGATCCGGCTGATCCGCGGCGTCGCTCCACCAACACGCGGGTAAGGCGTGCCGCCAGAACTGCGCCGAGCAAGAGCAAGACGCAGAAATTGGCCAGCACCATCCCGACGCCGACTCCGGTCTTCAGACCGAAAGGCGAGCCGCGCGCCATCAAAATGAAGGATGCCACGCCCAGCGCCAGCGCGAGCGCGGCGAGCAATAACGTGACCAGCTTGCCAACGAGGATGTCGGCGAGGCGCCGGAATCCGCCGCGCCCCCCCGAGTCGGTGAGCGCAGCCGGGGCGGGTGCTGGAACCAGCGTGTTGGAAGGCGGGGAAATATTCAAACGCGTACTCGGGTCTTAGGCGATGCCACGCACGACCGGGATCTCCAGGTCGCGGATTTTCTTGCGCAAGGTGTTCCGGTTTAGGCCCAGCATGGCGGCCGCCTTGATCTGGTTTCCGCGTGTTGCAGCAAGGGTGAGCTGGATCAGCGGCCTTTCCACCTCAGCAATCACGCGATCATATATGTCTGTCGGCCCGAATGTATCATCATGGGCCTCGAGAAATTGGCGTATATGCCGCTCGACCGCGCGCGACAGGGTTTCGGCACCCGTTTGCGCTTGTGCCGCCACGGCCGGGGAAGGTTCCGCTTCGCTAAGTTCCGCCTCAATCACCTCCCCGGTAATAAGCTCTTGCGGGTACAACGCCGCGAGTCGCCGCATCAGGTTCTCCAACTCACGCACATTCCCCGGCCACCGATACGCACAGAGCTTTCCGACGGCCTCGGCATCCAAGGTCTTGGCGGCGAGGCCGTCGGCACGGGCCCGCTCGAGGAAATGCCGCGCGAGAGGCGGGATATCATCGGACCGTTCGCGCAATGGCGGCACGCGGATCGGCACCACGTTGAGGCGATAGAATAGATCCTCGCGGAACGTGCCCTGCCGGATGGCTTGGCGCAAGTCGCGGTGCGTTGCGGCAATGATGCGTACATTGGCGCGAATAGGCTGCCGGCCACCGACCGTGGTGAACTCGCCCTCCTGAAGCACGCGTAGGAGCCGCGTCTGCGCTTCGGCCGGCATATCGCCGATTTCGTCCAGGAACAATGTTCCCCCGCTCGCCTGCTCGAACCGGCCCGGGTTGCGGGTGGTTGCGCCCGTGAAGGCGCCGCGTTCGTGGCCGAACAGCTCGCTTTCGATGAGCTCGCGGGGGATCGCGGCCATGTTGATGGCGACAAAGGGGCCGCTGCGCCTTCGGCCGTAATCGTGCAAGGCCCGCGCGATCAGCTCCTTGCCCGTGCCGGACTCGCCGCTGATCATAACCGTGAGGTCGGCGGTGGTGAGCCGGGCAATCATTCGATAAATTTCCTGCATCGCCGGGCTGCGGCCGATAAGCGGCAGGCCTTCGTCATGGCTAGCGGCATCGGCTGATCCAGGTTGCGGCAATTCGGGTGGGGCCGCGAAGGCGCGGTTCACTATCGCGAGCAATTCCCCGAGATCGAACGGCTTTGGAAGATACTCGAAAGCGCCCCGCTGGGTCGCCTGGACAGCAGTCATTAAGGTGGACTGCGCACTCATGACCACGATGCGCAGTTCCGGGCGGATGCGCTTGATGCGGGGGATCAAATCAAGGCCGCTCTCGCCGGGCATAACAACATCGGTGATGACCAGGTCTCCCTCGCCATCTTCCACCCAGCGCCAGAGGGTCGCGGCGCTACCGGTGGTTCGAACCTGGTAGCCAGACCGGCCGAGCGCTTGGGTCAGCACGGTGCGAATTGAGCGGTCATCGTCGGCAATCAGGACGGTGGGCAAGGTCATCGCCGCTCGTCCTCGGGAAAGACCGGTAAATAAAGCTGGAATTCGGTGCGGCCGGGACGACTATCCACCTGGATGAGCCCGCCGTGATCCCCGATCACCTTGGCAACCAGGGCCAGCCCGAGCCCGCTGCCGGAAGGTTTCGACGTAACGAAGGGCTCGAACAAGTGCTGCTGGATGTCTTCGGGAATGCCTGGTCCGTTGTCGCGGACACAGACGACCAATGGCAGATCTACCCGCGTGGGCGAACCTGGCAGGGCGAGCCGCATGCCGTGCTGAAAGCCGGTGGAAAGCACGATTTCACTATCCGAGCCGGGATTGGTCCCGATTGCTTCGGTCGCGTTCTTCACCAAGTTGAGCATGACCTGAACGAGCTGATCACGGTTCCCCCAGACCGGGGGCAAAGAAGGATCGTAATGCTCGGCAAAGCGTATGTGGGCTGCAAAGCCTGATTGGGCCAGGCGACGCACATATTCGAGCACACGGTGGATGTTCACCGGCCCCCGCTCAATCGCCTTCTGGCCGAACACCTCCACCCGATCCACCAGACCCCGGATACGATCGGCCTCATCACGGATAAGCTCCGCGAGCTCTCGGTCCGGCCCGGCGGCCGTCGCTTCCAAAAGCTGGGCTGCCCCGCGTATGCCCGAGAGCGGGTTTCTGACCTCATGCGCCAGGATGGCCGCCATTCCGGCGACACTTCGGGCGGCATTGCGGAAGCTGAGCTGTCTGCCCAGGGCGCGGGCGGCCGAGGCGTCCTGCAGAACCAGCAGCACCGCCCCAGGCTCTTCTGGAAGCGGGGCGGCATGAACCGTAACGCCCCGCTTATTGAGCCGGGTGCTATCCAGCCTGATATCGTGCTCCGATACCGCCGCCTCGGCACGCCGGACCTGTTCGATCAGAAGGAATAGGGGGCTGTCCCGCGGCACCAGGTCTGAAAGAGGGCTTTCGGCAAGCTGCGCGGCGGAGCTGCGAAAAAACTCTTCGGCCTCGTAGTTGACGAAGCGGAAGCGGTTATCCCGGTCGATGAGCGCGACTGGGATGGGCAATGCCGCAAGGATTTGAGCCGGATCAGGTGGCCCGCGCGGATCCGGGCTCTGCCGACGAGCCCGCGCCCATTTCCGCTCCGAGGCTCCCGTCACGCGGCCTCCGCACGATCTAGCTCGAAGCCCCCGTCACGCTGGTAGCCCGTCGTGACCAGCTTATCATAGAAGCGATGGATCAGCGCCACCACCGAAGGGGCATCGGCAAGCTGATTGCTAGTGCTGCGGAATTCAGCCGAACCTGGCAGGCCGCGCGAGTACCATCCGATGTGCTTGCGCGCGAACCGGATTCCCGCATCGGCCCCGAAATAGGATAACATTGAATCGTAATGGCTGAGCAGGATATGTTTTTGCGTCACCAGGGGAGGATCGGCCAGCCGAGCACCGGTTTGTAGGAAATGAGCAACTTGGGCCGGGAACCACGGACGTCCATAGCAGCCGCGACCAAGCATCACGCCGTCGGCGCCTGATAGGCGAAGAGCGGTGATGGCCTCGCCCTCCGTCGTAATATCGCCGTTGGCAATGACCGGTATTGAAACGCTCTTTTTCACATTGGCAATGAAATCCCAGTCGGCGGTGCCGTTATAGAATTGCTGGCGCGTGCGGCCATGCACCGTAACCATGCGAATGCCGGAGGCTTCCGCGATCCGGGCCAGGCGAGGGGCGTTGAGATGGGCATGGTCCCAGCCCATGCGCATTTTCAGGGTAACGGGCACGGGTACGGCGGCAACCGTGGCCTCGAGGATGCGCGCGGCTGCCCGCTCGTCGCGCATCAGCGCGGACCCTGCCTGCTGCCCCACCGCGACCTTTTTCACCGGGCAGCCGAAGTTGATATCGATGATGCGGGCGCCCCGCCCGACTGCCAGGCAAGCGGCCTCAGCCATCGCCTCGGGCTCGCAGCCGGCGAGTTGGACGGCCGAAAGCCCCTCGGTTTCGGCCATGCGTAAGGTGTTCCGGTTTTCCCGGATCATGGCCCAGGACGCGATCATCTCCGAAACCACAAGCCCAGCCCCATGGGCCCGCACGAGGCGCCGGAACGGCAGGTCGGTCACGCCCGACATTGGCGCTAGGATCACCGGCGTCTCAATAACGGTGCCACCGCCGAGATCAATCGGCTTAATTGCTGGACTCGTACGCAGGCTAGCGGGGTTGCTCATGATTTGTGCAATTTAGCCGCTAGGACCCAGACCCCGTCAAGCGCGGTGTGCCCTGCGCGGCTGCCACTTTTGGAGCCCTTAACCCGATTGGAAGATTTAGGCGAATAACTCCA
>JAFAHH010000795.1 GCA_019237355.1 Acetobacteraceae bacterium
GCGCTCTCATCCATTCTCTCCGCGGTTCCATTGCCCGCGGAGCTTCACCTGTCGTCCGATTCACCCCGTCGTCTCCCCTTTCCCGGCATCAGAGGGCGGACTGGTTTTGCGTGTCGTCACCGCATGGGTTTTGCATGTCGCCTGACATTCCTCGCGTCTCGCCCGAACCAGGCACCGCAACAACCCGGGAATGCGTCGGCGATCGGTGCCCGCCTTAGTGGACGCTGGGGCCCAAATAGTCCGGCAGCCGAGCTGGATGGCTTGCGGCGGGCGGCCCTGCAACGCCCACCAAGCTGGTGGGGCGATGCAAACGAGCGCCCGTCTGAAGGCGCGTGGTGCTCATGTTGCAAGGCCTCACGTTGGTGGACGCCCTCAGCGGCGGATCCAGGGATGCCCGGGAAGCGGGCCTGGCTGTGCGGGGTATGCAAGCCGCCGGTCGGCGGCGCGGTATGGGCGGTAGCCCGATGACCCGGCTCTTACCTCTACAGTCGCATCTCGGGAAGCCTGCGCAAGAGATTGCTGAGACCACGATCCAGGCGGCCCATCCGCTCACTGGTGAGAAAACGCCAGGCAACCCTTCACCGCATCATCTGTCACAATAACTGATACCGTGACATGCCGAGCGATTAGGGTCCGATGCAATGTCTGTGGCACTCGGTTCGCAGCCCGGCGCAAATCCGCAAAGACATGCTCACCAGCATGCCGCCAACGGCTTTCACGGCACCTGGGTGCTGTTACGCCGCCTCTGCCAGCCGGCCCGTTTGACCTGATCTACGCGGACCCACCATGGCATTTCGAAACGTCCAGCAACAAGGGGCAAGGCAAGAGCCCGAGCGCACACTACGCAACGTTGGACATCGATGCGATTTGCCGCCTCCCTGTGCGGGATATAGCCGCGCCGGACTCTGCGCTCGCCTGTGGATATACGGCCCGCTTCTCGACAAAGCCTTCAAGGTGATCGATGCTTGGGGCTTCACCTTCAAGTCCGAGCTGCTGGTCTGCGTGAAGACTACGCCCAGCGGCAAGCCGCGAAAACGGCGGAGCAACTGGGGCCGTGGCTTCCATCGCGCACGCCCCAGCGGCTGAGGCAATCTTGGTTCGAAAAGACATCGACTATGCACTGAGTAAGGTCGTGTTCAAGGCCGTGCGTCAGCTCGCGGGCGCGCGTGCACCGCCTGAACGCTGCGGCAGTGTCGGGCGGCTGACAGTCAAAGAGGAGTTGAATTTTCCTGGACCAAGCCTACGCCCAGAGTGGATGGAGTGGGCTGATACTGCAGATCTTGCTGGAAACCGGCGCACGCGTCTCCGAACTGGTCGCGCTCCGGATCGAGAAGATCGGCCTCGCCGGGCGGGAGTGCCGACCCGCCGCTAGTTGGCCCCACTGTTCTCTCTGCACATTGGCGTCCGCCGGGCCGGGCCGTTGATCAGCAGCCTCAGCGCGAGGCCGGCCCTTTCTCGCATGAGCTGACTCGGCCGCGCCCGTCGGACAGATTCGTGTGTACCGTGGCGCGAGCGGCCGGACTCAGCAAGTGCATCTACCCGCATTCGCTGCGCTACATGGTGGCGTCGCGGTTACTGGCCAAGGGAATGGACATCACCGATCAGCGTCGTCGTGTTGTTGCTCGGCGCCCTCCCCGTAAGCTGATTGCTGCCGCTATACTGAGGGCGTGCAGATGCGACAGATACACGGCTCGCTATTGCGATGGACAAGACGCCTAGCACTGCTGTTGGCCATCGTTGCCGTGACGCTGCTCGTCAGCCGCATCGTGCAGAGCGAACTCGGGCCACCGTTGAAATCCTGGCACACTTTCATTCCCGACGAGCCACATGCTGCTGAAATCGATCGGCTGGACTGGAACGGTTATCTCGCGACCGAGACGAAAGTTTTCGCCGCCGTTCGCGCAGAAGTCACCGAACGGCTGGAAGAGCAGGACCGCACGCCGGACGATCGCTACTTCGCGGGCAGCCCGGTGTATCCTGGTCGTTTCGTGCCGGATTGGAACCGCTCTTACGTGCTGGAGCCGAATGGTCCTCCAAAGGGCGCGGTTGTCCTGCTGCACGGACTGACCGACGCGCCGTACAACCTTCGGCATATCGCACTGCGATATCGTGACCTCGGTTACGTGGCGATTGGGCTACGCACGCCAGGCCACGGTACAGTGCCCGGCGCGCTGACTGCCACTAGGTGGGAGGATTGGTTCGCGGCGACCCGGCTCGCGGTCCGAGAGGCGCGGCGCCGGGTGAGACCCGGGGCACCGCTGCATCTGGTGGGTTATTCGGCAGGAGGTGCGTTGGCGCTCAAATACGCGCTGGATGCGATTGAGGACCCGCAATTGATGCGGCCGGCTCGAATCGTCCTGATCTCGCCGATGATCGGGATCAGTTCCCTCGCCCGCTTCGCGGGTCTCGCGGGGCTGCCTGCCCTGCTCCCGCGCTTCGCCAAAGCCGCGTGGCTCAGCGTGGTGCCAGAGTTCAATCCGTTCAAATACAATTCCTTCCCGGTGAACGCGGCACGGCAGGCGTACCTCCAGAGCGCGGCGTTGCAGGCCGAGATCGCGCGATTGGCGAGGGATGGGCGACTGAGGGACCTGGCACCGGTTCTCACCTTCCAGTCATCGACGGATTTCACCGTCAACACGCGGGCCGTGATTGTATCGCTCTACGCGTTCCTGCCCGCCAATGGCAGCGAACTTGTACTGTTTGACCTCAATCGCAATACCAGGCTGGGCCTGCTGCTGCGGACGGTGTTCGCGACCGCAATCGACAAGATTGTTCCGCCCCCGCCACGCGCCTGGCGCCTCACTGTCGTCGCCAATACGCCTGAGAATCCGGAGGTAAGCGCGCAAGTCACCGAAGCTGGTGCGGTATCGGAACAGGTGCGGAGCCTTGGCATTGCCTATCCGCGTGACGTCTATTCCCTCTCGCATGTAGCGCTGCCGTTTCCGCCGACCGACGGGCTGTACGGATCTTCGCCCGATCCAAAGGAGAATTACGGAGTCAATCTCGGCGCGCTGGCCGCGCGCGGCGAAGTAGGCGTGCTGATCGTCAGCCTCGACTCGCTCGCGCGCATTACGTGGAATCCGTTCTTCGCTTATATGCTTGGCCGAATCGACGAGGGCATAATCCCCTCGGCCCGCCATTAGGTAAGGTGCGCCGTCAGCGCCGCTTCATGCGCGACGGCTGCCGATTGTCGGCGGCGACGACTGTGTCTGTCATCGGATCGAAATCGGCGATCAGACCCAGCAGGGTCGGGTTGGTCTGAATCAGTTTCTTGCCTTGATCGACCAGAGCATCCACATCCGCGTCGGGGATGGTCAGGCTGGTCGGGATCGCTTGCAGCCGCCGGCGCGTCGGCCCGTCGGCGACGCTGGCCAGCGAGACCGGGATCATCGCGCCCTTTACGTCACCACAGTCCTGGCCGTCGAGAACCGGTGCCGTTTCGCACCGGATACGCTTGACCCGGCCGGTAAGGTCGTTCACTTGCTGATCGGTGAGCAACAGGGTCTCGAAACTGTAGGCGTCGATTTGCGTGCCTGATATGGCCGAGATGATCTGTCCGAGTCCGGTGACTACACGCCGCTGGCCCAGTGTCGGGTCGCGGGCTGCACCGCCGTCTACACTGATCACGATGACCCGCCGCGTCACCGTCGCCAGGCGGCGGACCTCGGCATCGTCCTCATCCAGTAGGATTAGCGCATTTGTAAGCGAACGCAATGCTAGATTGTCGGAAATGCCGCCGTCCATCAGATGCACCCACTTGGTGCGATTGGGGTCCATCAAGCGGTCGTTGTTTCTGGCGAGAGCCGACGCGCGTGACAGTTGGATGGCATCCTGCTGCCCTCCCGGCGGCGGCGGCGCGCCAGGTGGCGGATGCGCGGTGCAGCGGCTGCTGTAGCTCGCCAATGCAATCGGCGTGAACACGATCGGGAAGCCGGCGGACGCCGCGACGGCTCTTGAGATCGGGAAGCTGCCGAGGTCGGAACACAGGAGGTCGAAGGTCGATTGGTTAAAGGAGAAAACGCTGCCCCCAGCAAGGTCGGTCGCGTTGACCGAGATCATGGGCAGCCCCTGCTTTAACAGGTCGGCGAAGGTGGCGCCGTGATACATCAAGCGGTCATACACCGCAGCCATGGCATCGTTCGTGCCGACGAGCGGATTGATCAGCCATTCCCAGTTCCACGGCAGCAGATAGATCCCAAAAATAAACGCGTTGACGTCGCGTTTTAGGAAGGCGCCCTCGAATGTCTCGAATGCCTTGTCGCGGTACAGGCCGTAATAGGTCGCCGGGAAGCTGCCGCCGGATACCGATGCGATGTAATCCACATCGGCCAGCAGCGAATGGCGCTGCCCGGCTTCAACGATCGTCATCGATCGCAGCCCGAGCAGGGCGCCATATGCAAGAGCCGCGGATCGCTTGCCGCCGCCGGAAAACGCCAGTGCAAGCAGGATCTCGCCCCTAGGTGCGTGCAGCATGCCCTTGAGCGTGTAGCCGGGCTTGTAAATTGGTAAGCCCGCAGCATTGGTCGGCAGCGGCGCATTCATGACGACTTGTGACGTCTGGCAAGCACAGAGCGCAAGCAGGGCGCTCGCCAACACCAGACCCGAAACGCTCACGAGTGTATCTCCAACTCGTCTTAGCGTACAACGAAAATACTTCATTGCACCTGTAATGCGGTCGAGGATAAGATTGCGTGGCGAAACATAGGAATGGCGGTAACACCCAACCCCGCTAGCCCGGTACAGGCTCAGCGCGGTGAACGCGGACGAGGCCGTCCTCGCCCCAAGCTCGTCATGGTGCCCCATCTGCGTCGGTGCCACGTGCCATGACGGC
>JAFAHH010000339.1 GCA_019237355.1 Acetobacteraceae bacterium
CGCAGGCAAAAAGGTCCCCAATCCCCGGCAGGCGATAGCCATCGGGCTCAGCGAAGCAGGCGCATCGAAATATCAGAGCCCGGCCGAAAAACGCCGTAGCCGTGCGCGTACAGAACGCAAGGAACGCGCCGGCCGCACTGCGCAGCAGCAAAAGGAAGGCAACGGCGACCGCCGAGCCAGCCGGGGACGCGGCCTCACGCGGGCTGAACTCTATGCCGAGGCGAAGCGGCGTGGCATGCGGGGCTGCTCGCGGCTGAGCAAGGGGGAGCTGGAGCGCGCACTCAAGCGGCGGGGCTAGAGCATGATGACTTAGGTGAAGCCATCATGCTCTAGGTGCCCTTGCTACGGAGGTGTCCCTCCGGAGCGCGATTCAGGCCCTCTGGCGATTCCGCCTCAAGCCATCGCGCTCTACGCCTCCCGATACGAGAGCAGCAGCCAGCCAATAAACACGAGGCAAAACGGCCAAATCCAGCCCGCTATGCGGTTACCCCAGCCATTGTCATCGCGTGGGTCCAAGCGCAATTCCAGCCAGCGACTCCAGCCGGCGAGAACGCTTGCCAGTGCGAGCGGCGTGTGTGTAAGCTCGATAAGCAATTGATCCTTTATGTTGGCAATTGCGTGGGTGTGCGTGAGCAGCAATGCGCCTCCTACGGCACAGAGCAGCGGAAAGCCAAGCGCCGCCCGGCTTTGGCGAGCATCACGCGCCTGCACCCGCCATTCGAAAATTGCCAGCGCCGTGATGAGCAATACAAAGAGGCGGTGCTGCAATACCTCCACGTCGCGTAAGCTCTCCAACAGGCCTTCATTGCCAAGCGGCCAAACCTCGGGATCTGAGCGGATGGAAATGAAGGCCGCGAGCCCCAGGAAAAGCAGAGGCCAATGACGGCCTGCCCGCAGCCCAGCCCGGCTGAGCATTGCTCCGAGCCCAGCCGCAAGCACGAACAATCCGGCCCAGTGATGATTGTATTCCGACCATGCAATGTCCGCCGCATTCCGTGGCGGCAGCTGGCCCGATCCTGGCACGTACGCAGGCGGCGGATCGGCCTCGGTTGTGGCGTTGGCATCGACGCGCGACTGCAGCTCAGCCAAGGCCAGAGTGGCATGATCCGGCGAGGTCAAAACCGGCCATTTCGGTGCATTCCGTTCCGCAATCTCCTGCAACGTCACCCGGTCTTGGGTCAGGTCCACGGCCGGCGGCACGGAGGTAAGCGAGGCGGCAGCAAAGAAGATGGTTAAGCCCAGACCAAACTCGACTTCCGCAAACCGCTTCAGCCGTATGACCGAGATGTTCGGAGCGTTACGCAAGCGCTCGATCAGCAGAAAATTCATTCCACCAAGGGCGAGCAGAAACAGAAATATCGTAATCTTGGCGCCCACCATCACGCCGTACGCGGTCCCGTAGAAACCTGACGCGTCTCCGACAAAGAACACCATCATCGCGATGCCGCTTACCAGGATGCAGGTGACACCCGCCATCGACATACGCGAATAGCGCGCGCCGATGCGGCGGAATGCGTTGGCTTCCTTCACGCGGGCGAGCGCCAAAAGAAAACACGGCAACCCGCCGATCCAGATAGCGGCTCCGAATTGATGCAATCCTTCGATCACGAGCAACGGAGCACGGTGATCCAGCCGTGCGTTGGCATGCGTGGTCAGCGTCGCCACAGCAAGCCCGGCGAGCACGAGACCTAGCAGAATGGCAGGGCGGGCACGCGACTCACGGCTGCACAAGGCAATTGCGAGCGAGCTGGCAATTGAAATCTTCATCAGTCCAGCTACCGCAAAATTTGCTCCAGCCAGCTCGAAGAGGGGGAGTGAAAGCGTGCTGGCCAGCACTGTCACTTGCAACCCGAGCCCCGCAGCTTCGAAAAAAACGAGCGCCACCGCACTCACAGTGGCAATCCGGCGCGACTGCTGCAGGATCAATGGGCCATTAGCCACGCTGGGCGCCAGCGGGTGAGCGAGCAACACCACAAACAGTGCACTGCCGAACGCGACGGATTGCGCGGCAATGGTCAGGCCATGCAGGATTATCGAGGCATAGCCGAATAGATCGATCAGCAGCCCCACGCTACTCGTGCCCTGTGACCGTGAAGCGCAACTCGCCTCGTGTGATATGGCCGTCGGTGGCCAGCACCTGCCAGCGCAGGATGTAATTCCCGGGACCGAGCTGGGCGGTGGTTTGCAGCGTGTCCTCGGTCGGCCCAGCCGTGACCGGCAGGACCAATTCCTTGTGATCAGGCCCGAGCAGCTTGAGCTGGGAGCGACGCACGTCGATGCGGCTGTTATAGCGGAGGTTGAAAGGGACCGGACCCGGAGCAGCCCTCGCGCCGGGTGCGGGCGTGCTTTGCATGAGCCCCGCATGGGCGCTGGCCGGCAAAGGGAGAAACAGCAGCGGTAAGATCAGGGCTTGGCGCATCGCGGGCCGCTGTAGACCGGAGTTGCCTGCGGTTCAATCCGGACAGCTTCGATCCGCCGTAGTCTAATTAGCCCCGTATCCGTTTCGGGCGCGTCCGCGGTGAGCCGTCTCACTGGCGCGCCGATCGAGGGTTGGGCCGGGGTGGCCGACGCCGAGCGTGACGCACAAATCATAACATTCGTCGGCCTTGAGCTATCCCTGGGTAAAGCAATTCAACGGCATGGGCACGCGGTGGGCAACGTGAACTGAAAGATCGTACCCTGAGGCACGTTCGCGGTCGCCCATAATCGCCCCTCGTGCGCCTCGATTATTGAATGGCAGATCGACAATCCCATCCCCAAACCACTCGGCTTGGTCGTGTAGAAGGTATCGAAGATTTGCTCGACGTTTGTCAGAGCCAATCCTGGACCCGAATCCGCCACGGCGACGAGCACGCTACCCGAGTCGTTCTTGCTAGTGCTGATCAGCAATTCTCGTGGCCCGCCGTTCATTTGGCCCATCGCCTCGGTCGGGTTGATGAAGAGGTTCAGGACTACTTGTTGCAGCTGGACCCGATCTCCCGCGACCAGCGGCAAATCCTCCGCGAGCTGCGTCTGCACCGAGACGCCGTGCTTCACCGTTTCGCCATGGGTCAAGTCAATGATCTCACGGATCGCGTTGTTGATTTCCAAGTTCTCCTTCCGCGGTGGCGCTTTCTGGATCAGGCCATGGCTCCGGCTAATCACGTCACCCGCTCGATTTGCCTCGGTGACGATACGATCGAGTGCCTGCCGAACCTCCTCCAGATCAGGCGTGCGAGCCCCCAGCCAACGCAGAGCGGCCTGTGCGTTGGTGATGGCCGCTGCAATCGGCTGATTTACCTCGTGCGCAATGGAGGCTGCGAGCTGCCCCATGGCGGTCACCCGATTCATGTGTGCAAGCTGCGCTTGCGCGTGACGCAACGCCTCGGCGGCAAGTTCGTGGTCGGTGAGATCGTGGTAGATCACTAGAGCGGCCTCGACCTGCTCCAACCGGGGCTGCAGCGGCGCATATATCACGGTCATGTAACGCGGACCGTTAAGGCGGGTGCACCATTCGGAGTAGCTTTGTACTTCTGCCTCAAAGCATCGGTCCAATCGCCGCTTGACTCTCTGTTGGAAAACGTCGATCCCCCGAAGATCCGTGACGTGCATCCCGATGATGCGCTCCGCGGGAATTCCGCACACCGCTCGTAGATCGGGTTGACCCTTAGATACCGGTAATCTCTCCCGATAACGGCGATGCCCATAGGCGAGCTCTCGAACACTTGTTGTGTGATATGCTCGGCTTGCGTTCGGTCAGGTCTATGACAAAGGCGAGGCCCAGCTCCTGTTCCTCGGAGAACCCCGCCCCACCGACCAGGACGGGTACGCGGCTGCCGTCTTTCCGAAAGTACTCCTTTTCAAAGGCCCGGAACGTCCCAGTCATCTCGAACTCTGCTAGCGCATGTACGCTGAGGTCCTGCCATTCCGCAGGCGTCAGGTCCGTCCAGCGCAGACGGTCAGCGGCGAGATCTTCACGGCTATATCCCAGCAAATCGAGAAATGCCTTATTGGCCTCAAGGATGTTACCATCGTTATGCCGGACGAAGATTCCGATGAGGTTGGCGTCCACTAAATGCCGTATCCTTGCTTCGCGTTCTTCCAGCTCGCGATAGACACGGGTCTTCTCGAGCGAGATCGCGGTCTGCAAGGCCAGCAGTTTCAGCACGGCGATTCGCCTCGGCGTGAAGACATGCGGCGCCAGGTTGTTTTCGGCGTATAGAGCGCCGATGAGCTTGGCGTCGTTGATCAACGGCAGGCAGAGAACTGACCGGGCCTGACGCCGAGAAATGTATGAATCCCCTGAAAATGGGTTCTGGAGCTTGGGTCCGGCAGATGCACGCCTTCTCGGGTGCGCACGACATAGTGCATGATCGACTCCGGCATCGCCGGCGTGGCCAGGGTTCCTTCTCCAAAACGCACCACGATCGATTCGCCGCTCGTCGTCGCCTCGGCCTCTGCCCGCGGCTCATTCCCCCGCGAGAGGAGCAACAGGATAATGTCCATCATACCTTAGTTGCGCGTTGTGCTAAGAGCAGATCGCGCTTGACTGAAATTGCTTTGCAATTTCAGGTCTAGCAGTCTGCTGAAAAAGGAAGCCAGGGCTCTGCCCTGGACCCGTCATGCGGGGAGCGTGCTGTTCGCATGACGGGGCCGAAAGGCCCAGACCCCATCCACTAACTGATTGGATTGCAAAGGCTCTGCCTTTGCTGGGGTCCAGGGGCAAAGCCCCTGGCCTTCTTTCGTTGCTTTACGAACGACCGACTTCAACGCTTTTTCCGCAGCTTGCTAGCGCAAATTTTCCACGAAAGAAGCTGGTGCTGGAACGCTGTCCTCGTGCCACGACCGCCCCTCGCGCTCAATCAGCGCGATGGCGGCAGAGGGGCCCCAGGTACCAGCCGCATACGGCAGCGGACGCGGTGTGTGATTCTCCCACCCGTCCAGGATCGGTTCGATCCAGCGCCAGGATGCCTCCACTTCGTCCCGCCGCATGAACAACGTGGCATCGCCGCGGATGACATCGGTTAGAAGACGCTCGTAAGCGTCCGGCACATGGCCGTTCGTCGCGTCTCGGAAGCTTAACTGCAGGCTGGCCGGCAGCAGCACGATTCGGCCACTCCCCGGCGCCTTCATCGTGGTCAATTGCGAAATGCCTTCGTCCGGCTGCAGCCGCATAACGAGCTGGTTGGCAACGGGTAGGCCGGCGCTGGCAGGAAAGATTGAGTGCCGCACCGGCTTGAAGCTAACGATGATTTCCGAGCAGCGCTTCGGGAGCCGCTTCCCAGTGCGGAGGAAGAACGGTACGCCGGACCAGCGCCAATTATCGATCTCCACCCTAAGTGCTGCAAACGTCTCGGTGTTGCTCTCGCTCGCGCCCAGATCGGCCAGGTAACCCGGCACGGGAACGCCGGCGATCGCTCCGGCGCGGTATTGGCCTCTAACGGTTGCGCTCCGTACCTTTTCATCTTGAATGGGGCGCATTGCCTTGAGAACTTTGAGCTTCTCATCGCGAACCGAGTCCTTGTCGAGCGCCGTTGGCGGCTCCATGGCAACGAGACAAAGGAGCTGGAGCAGGTGGTTCTGCACCATGTCGCGCAGGGCGCCTGAGTGGTCGTAGTAGCTGCCGCGACCTTCAACCCCGATCGTCTCCGCACAAGTAATCTGGACATGATCGATGTCCGCGGCGGACCATGGCCGTTCGAATAACGTGTTTGCAAACCGGAGGACCATCAGGTTCTGGACTGTTTCTTTGCCGAGGTAATGATCGATCCGATAGATCTGCTCCTCCTGGAAGATCCGGCCGACAGCGTCGTTGATCTCGCAGGAAGAGGCCAGGTCGCGTCCGATCGGTTTTTCGAGCACGACGCGGGACTCTGGCGTCGCGATCCCTGCCGAAGCCAACCCCGCGCAGATTGGTGCGAAGAGCTGCGGCGCCACTGCCAGATAAAACACCCGCACCGCCTCACTATTTCTCAGCAGCATCGCCAGACCGGCGTAGCTGGACGGGTCTGTGGCATCTATCGCCAAGTACTCGATCCGGCTGCAGAATCGGGCAAGTGCATCGCTGCCCGGATCCCGCGCAGGCTCGAGGGCCTGGCTGACAAACTCCTGCGTGCCCAGGGGCTCGCGTCCGATGCAGATGACCCGGCCATGGGACGGGAGAACGCCCTCAGCTTCCCGTTGCAGCAAGGACGGCAGGAGCTTGCGCTTGGCGAGATCGCCCGTGCCGCCGAACAGGACGAAGTCAAATTCCGGAACCGGCGTCCGTCGCACCAAGGGAGCGACGCCTGACAGGCTGCCTTCGGCCTTAGCGGTCTTAGCGACAAACGACATTACCTTGATCCTTTACCAATGAGACGGCTTAAGCTTTTGGGCTTGACAGTACGATCTAGGCTTTCCCCCCCGGATCGCCGCAAAGCGGCGTCCGGGGGTTTCCGCCTCAAGCCATCGCGCCCTGGAATACAGCGGCGCCGGCATCGGCGCGGCCGACGGCCGCGCGGAAGGCGCCGAACAGTTCGCGTCCGACACCGGCCTGGGATGCAGAGAGGTCGGCCTCGGCCGGCACACGGGTTTCCCATTCGGCCCGGTCGGCCTTCACCTCCAGCCGGCCCCGCACCGCGTCGACCCGGATTACATCCCCATTCCGCAGCTTGGCGATGGCGCCGCCGTCCACCGCTTCCGGCGTCACGTGGATCGCCGCCGGCACCTTGCCGGAGGCACCCGAGAGACGCCCATCGGTTACCAGCGCGACGCGGTGGCCGCGGTCCTGCAGCACGCCCAGGGGCGGCATCAGCTTGTGCAGCTCCGGCATGCCGTTAGCCTTGGGTCCCTGGAAGCGCACGACGGCGACGAAATCCTCATCGAGCCGCTTCTCCCGGAAGGCAGCCTGCAACTCTTCCTGGCTATGG
>JAFAHH010000483.1 GCA_019237355.1 Acetobacteraceae bacterium
GGGAGGTCCTTCACTCCATTGTGGGCGGTCCAGAAACCACAGCGGCTTATCCGATTCGATGGTAAAGCCGCAGCGCCATCCAGGCGCACAGCAGCGGGGGATCTACCTTATCATTGATCGGGCTTCAACCGGACTTGAGTTGAGCAAGTTTCGCCTCAACTCGGCACAGTCGTTGCCGAGGAACCGTTGGGCGCCAAGGAAAGCACAAACCAAAGGTAGGGTAGTCGCGCAGCGCAATCCACCAACGATGCTGGCCGTGCGGCGGTGCCTTGCGCTGCGCTGACCCACCCTACGAGGTCCATTGAAAGCCTTCCGGATAGGCACTTAAGGCCAAGCGTCTGTCCCATAAGGTGAACATTTGGGGAGTTCCGGGCGTAGTAGTGGCATGAGAATGCACCATTACCCCAGCGACCTTGCCGACGCCCAGTGGGCTCTGATCGAGCCCCATTTGCCCAAGGAACCAGGCGGGGGCAGGCCTCGCAAGACCGCGATGCGCGATGTCCTCGATGCCATCTTCTACATCCTCCGCACCGGCTGCCAGTGGCGTTACTTGCCAATTGACTTCCCGCCTAGGAGCACCGTCTGGCGCTACTTCGACCAGTGGCGGCGGGATGGGACGCTGGATCGAATCCACGACACGCTCCGCCGCAAGGTCCGCACCGCCGAGAAACCCGATCATCCGCGCACTTCCGCGAGCGTCGATAGCCAGTCGATTGACACCTCCTCCGGGGGCCAGCAGCGGGGCCGCGACAACGCCCAGAACGTCAACGGCCGCAAACGCCACATCGTCGTCGACAGCATGGGCTTGCTGCTGGCGGTGCTGGTGACGGCGGCCTCGGTTGACGATGCGGCGGCCGCCCCGACTCTGTTCACACGGCTGGAGGGTCAGCCGATGAGCCAGGTGGTGCGGATGGACGCCGACAGCAAGTACCACAACTTCACGCTCTATGAGTGGGTCGATGCCAACGTCGACTGGGAACTGTCGATCGTGCGTCGGCCCGAAGGCGCGGAGGGCTGGGTGAGGCTGCCGATCCGCTGGACGGTCGAGCGGACGTTTGCCTGGCTGGTCCGCTGCCGGCGCCTGATCAAGGACCACCAGAAGAGCACCTTGTCCCCTGAGTCGTACATCACGCTGGCGATGATCCAGATGATGGTCCATCGCTTACGACCCTCCGGGACGGAGCCCGAATTCCACTATCGCAATGTAGCTTAATGGCACTTTTGGGACAGACTCTGAGGAAAATGAGCCACAAATAGAGATGAGGATTGGCCACGGATAGACAGGGGTGAACACGGATAAGATCAATGAGCTAACTGATTAGCACTCTTTGAAGTCTATGTTAGGTTGACGAATTTTTCTTTGTCCATTTATCCGTGTTCATCTGTGTCTATCCGTGGCTCTTTTCCATCGGCGGCTAACTTCGTGCATCCGTGGCTGAGCGAAGTCGAACGTAGCCGGAGATCCAGTTGATCAGGTCGCTGGCGTAGCGGGTTGGGTCGGGTTCGAACTCGAGTGTATGATGGGCGTCGGCGTACTCAATGACCTGGCGATCGGCTGAGCCCAGCGTGTCGAAATATGCCAACGTCCGGGCATTGTCGACGATCCGGTCCTGGCCGGCGATCAACAATAGTGCGGGCTGTCGCACCCGCTTTGGGGCTCGGCGGACGAGCTGGTCGATGACGAAGCTGGCGGCCATCAGACCGGCTGTTCCGTGACGAAGACTGTACGGGTCCGCGGCGATGAATGCCTGGGCTACGGGATTGGCCGTGAAGAGTGCGGGGTCGGAGAGCGGAATCGGAAACTGCTTGCGGCGATGAACCAGCGCGGCCCAGGCAATCTGTAGTTTTTCACGCCGTGAGACGCCCACGCGGGGCAGAAGGCCCGGGCACAAAAGTGCAATGCCGTCCACAAGCTCAGGGTGACGGGCCGCTTCGATCACCACCAGCTTGCCGCCCCAGCTTATGCCGGCAAGGGTAATAGGCAAAGAAGGGGTCTCGGCC
>JAFAHH010000502.1 GCA_019237355.1 Acetobacteraceae bacterium
GGGCGCGATGGGGGCCCGATGATGCTCGCAAAACAAAGCTAGGGAGCTTTCACTCAGGGTGAAAGCGGCCTAGGTGAGCCATCATGCTCTAGGTCTTCTTCTTCCGAGTGCGAAGAGTCGGGTCGACATGACAAACGCTACTTTAGACCTATCGCCGCGTCTCAGCGAGGGGATCAAAAGCGGCGCGGCGAAAGGAACACTGGCATGAGGCAGGTCAAAGTGGGTCTGGTGGGCAGCGGCTTCATAGCCGAGCTCCACATGCACGCCTATCGCCGGGTGTTCGGCATTGAAGCCACCGTTCGCGCCGTCGTCTCGCGGGGCGATCATGTGCTGGACTTCGCTAGGCGTTTCGGCATCCCTCAAACGTATCGCGACTACCGCGCGCTGCTCGATGATCCAGAAATCGAAGTCATCGATATCTGCACTCCGCCCGCGCTGCACGCCGAAATGATCGTAACCAGCATGCGCGCGGGCAAGCACGTAATCTGCGAAAAGCCTTTCACCGGCTATTTCGGCCGTCCCGGCGACCCCAGGCCGATCGGCGCCAAAGTGCCCAAATCGTTCATGTATGATCGGGTCGTGGCGGAGATGGACGAGACCCGTGAGGCCATTCGCACTGCCGGGAAGCTCTTCCTCTATGCCGAAAACTGGATCTACGCCCCGGCGGTTAGCAAGACGGCGGAAATATTGAAGGCAACCAAAGATAAGATCCTGTTCATGAAGGGCGAGGAGAGCCACAGCGGCTCGCACGCGGCGCACGCCGCGCAATGGTCCATGACAGGCGGCGGCGCGCTTATCCGCCAAGGCTGCCACCCGCTATCGGCGGTGCTCTACCTCAAGCAAGTCGAAGCTCGAGCCCGGGGCGAGACGATCACCGTGCGGGACGTTTCGTGCGACGTCGCCATGCTGACAGCGGGACTCAAGCCCGAGGAGCGCGGCTTCATCAAGGCCGATCCCGTCGATGTCGAGGACTGGGGAATGCTGACCCTGACGTTTTCCGATGATACCAAGGCGACGGTCTTTGCGGGAGACATGGTTCTGGGAGGAGTGCGCAACCTTGTCGAAGCCTACACCACAGGGGGTGCGCTATTCGCCAATATCACGCCGAACAATCACATGGTAACTTATCTTACCGATGAATCGAGGCTCGATGGCGTCTACATAACAGAGAAAGTGGACCGCAAGACCGGCTGGCAATACGTGTCGGTCGGCGAAGATTGGACGCGCGGCTACATCCAGGAGATTCAGGACTTCATAGAATGCGTCGCCTTTGGCCGCGAACCGGTCGCTGGGCTCGATCTGGCCTATGAGGCGATCCGGCTGCATTACGCCGCCTATCGCGCGGCCGAAGAAGGGCGTCGTGTGCCACTCTGATGCCCGACAAGTCTGACCGGCGGTCATGAGAAACGACGCATTGGGGGCCACCCCCGGTGGGCGTCCGGCGCCGCAGGAGACCGAAGCCGACGCTCAGTTACCGCTTCTGAGGCTCTGCGACCCTGCAGAAACACGCGCCCGCAACTCGTCAACCAGCACGCGTTTGTTCTCAGAATAGTCGACGGGCACGGCCACAAGATGAACGCCGCCCTGGCTGAAAGCGGATTCCAACGTGGGGACCAAATCCTCACAGGCCGCCACCTGCCATCCCTTGGCGCCATACGATTCGGCATATTTGACGAAATCTGGATTGCCGAAGGTGAGGCCCCAATCGGCGAAGTCGTCCACCGCTTGCTTCCAGCGGATCATCCCGTAAGCATTGTCTTGCAGAATGAGCACGACCAGGTTCAGCCGGAAGCGAACGGCGGTCTCCATCTCGTGGCTGTTCATCATGAAACCGCCATCGCCGCACACGGCCAGCACGCGCCGGTTTGGATAAATCATCGAAGCCATCATAGCCGATGGCAGGCCAGCGCCCATCGTCGCGAGCGCATTATCAAGCAGCAAAGTGTTGGCGACCCGGGTGCGATAGTTGCGCGCGAACCAAATCTTGTACATGCCGTTATCGAGCGCGACAATGCCATCCTCGGGCATAACTTCGCGCACATCATGCACGATGCGCTGTGGTGTGACCGGAAACCGGTCTTCAGTCGCACGGTCGGTGATATGTGCCAAAATCTGCTCGCGAAGCGGCAATAATGCCGACGCACGGGTCAGCTTACCTTCGAGCCGGTCAGCCAGCAAGGAAAGGCTCGGGCCAAGGTCACCCACCACCTCGGCTTGGGGAAAATACACTTGCTCCACATTAGCCGGCGTATAGCTCACGTGGATGACATGCGGGCCGCGCGGACCCATGATAAAGGGTGGCTTCTCCACCGTATCATGGCCGATGCAAATGATGAGGTCCGCAGCATCGATCGCCTCGTGCACATAGTCGCGCTCTGAAAGCGCGGCGGTGCCCATGTAAAGATTGGAACCACCAGCAACCGTCCCCTTGCCCATTTGCGTGGTAAAGAAAGGGATGCGGGTGCGCAGCACGAAATCCGACAGGGCATCCGCAGCCCGGGGCCGGCTCGTGGCGGCGCCGAGCATGATCAGCGGCCGCTCGGCCCGGAGGATCATGGCCGCCGCCCGGTCCAGCGCCGCCGGGTGCGCAACCGGGATATCGATTGGCAGCGGCGGGACGGTCGGAACGTCCTCCGCTTGGTCGCCGGCGATGTCTTCCGGCAATTCGAGGTGCACAGGGCCGGGCCGCTCTTCTTGGGCCACCCGGAATGCGTCGCGCACCAGCGTAGGGATCATCACGGTGCTGACAATCTGACGCGTCAGTTTGGTGATTGGCCTCATCGCGGCGATCACATCGACCACTTGAAACCGCGCCTGTTGGGCGCTCATGATCGCCT
>JAFAHH010000526.1 GCA_019237355.1 Acetobacteraceae bacterium
GCCGACTTCCATCGGCTTTCGGGCAGCCGGGTGAAGGTGAAGAGCCGGTCGCCCGCTTCTTCCAAGCTCTGGGCCACGGCGCGGCATTTCAGTCGCCACTTGCGCAGGAAGGCACGGCGCCTAACCTCGATCTCCTTTGCCGTCTTCGCATAGATCATGTCGTTGTAGTCGGCGGAGATCTCGTCGTGCAGTGAATCAGGCGCGTGCGCCAGAAGATTGCGGTGTTTATGCACCGTGCAGCGCTGTGTGGGTACTTCAGGCCACAACGAGGCAAGCGCCTTCTCCAGCCCGCCGGCACCATCAACGATCAGGAATTCGGGGGTCTGCAAGCCGCGCGCAATGAGGTCATCCAGCACGCCGCGCCAGGCCGATTCGCTCTCGCCGCCCATGTTTCGCACTGCTAGCAACACCTTTTGCCCATCGCGGCGGATGCCGAGAACGACCAACAGCGAGATGTTGGTGGCCCTGCGGTCGAGCCGCACGCGCACTACGCTGCCGTCGAGAATCAGCCGGACGATCTCTTCGTTAGCGAGATCGCGCCGCGTCCAGGCTTCCCAATCGGTCTTCACCTTGCGCCACACGCGGCTGACCACATCCTTGCCAACCGCGCCTTTGAACAGCGCTGCAAGCGCTCGCTTCACCCGCCGGGTGTTGGTGCCGGCAAGATGCGTCGATGCAATTAGCGCCTCGGCCTGCCGGGTCATCCGCGCGTAGCGCGGCAGCACGGCGCTCTTCCATTCCCGGCTGGTCCCGTCCGCAGCGAACAGCCGGGCCCGGGGAACGGTGATTTCGATCGGGCCGAATGAGCCAAGCAGCCGCCGGGAGCGCGTTCCGTTCCGGTAGCCCCTGCCCACATCCCGTTGATAGCGACTGCGCCCCAAGGCGGCGGTCGCCTCCTGCTCAACCATCTCCTCCAGGAAGACTCGCACCCGCTCGCGCAGCTCCGCCTCGATCGGGTCGAACCAGACCTCCGCGGTGAGCACCGGCGCCGCATCTGTTGTGCTATTCTTGTCCATGGCGTGATCTCCGCCGGCGCGCGAACGCCGGTTACGAGTCGTTGGTCCACTCGGAGATTACGCCACCTCTATTTCCACCAATTTCGCGACGGCACCGGTGATCGCCTCGCGATAATGCTCTGGATCAGCCAGGCGCACAAATAAGCTCCACCAGTTGTAAATGAGACCAATACTGCGAGCGAGCAACCGGCAGCGCTTCAGGTCCTGCGTCGTGCGCGCCGAAATCAACGATCGTCGGCGCCAAGAATGCGGCCCCGGGCTCCGGCACACGCAACTCTGGCCTGTTCGCAATGAGTGTCACAACGACCAACTGCAATCCGATCAGTGCGCCCGTCGCCGAGCCGACGATTACGTAGAAACTGTCCCATTCGGATAGCTGGGGTATGATCGCGCTGATTGGCCAAATTGCTCGACCGCTACGCGTCAGGCGCGGTACTGTTCATCGCTCACCTTTTCCATCCAGTCGACGACTTTGCCATCGAGCCGTTCCTGAATTGCAATATGCGTCATCGCCGTGGTCGGCGTAGCCCCATGCCAGTGCTTCTCGCCGGGCGAGAACCAGACCACATCACCCGGCCGGATTTCCTCAACCGGCCCGCCCCAACGCTGGGCCCAGCCGCAGCCTGTGGTGACGATTAGGGTCTGGCCGAGCGGATGCGTGTGCCATGCGGTGCGGGCGCCAGGCTCGAATGTGACACTGGCGCCGGCAACACGTGCTGGGTCGGGGGCCTCGAACAGGCGGTCCACGCGGACCGCGCCGGTGAAATAGTCCCCCGGGCCCTTTGCGGATGGTTGTGACCCGTTGCGTTTGATTTCCATGATTCCATTCCTTCGTTTTGCTGGGACGCGTGGCGTCTCTGCCGCGGCGGCGCTCCAATTGCTCCGAGCGCGGCTAGCTGCCAGTGGCGGTGAGGATGCGTCTGCGTCCAATCATGACGTCTCCTGAACCGCGGTTCCCTGCATTAGCTTCGAGATGACGGCACCAACCTTCCATACGCGCCATACGCCGCCCGCTGGTTTGGCGGTCCGCTGCCTGCATAGTCCAAGCAGTCATTTAAGCGGGCCCATCCCTCGAGATTAGCCGCTTTAATCCGAATAAGCCTATAAGTCAGGCTGATGAATGTCGCAGGAAAACTTCAATGATCTGCTTGCCTTCGTTGCGGTTGCTAAGGAGCGCGCCGACGATTGCAGTTGAGCCATGCGAGCGTCCGCTCCACCACCCAGCGCCGCGGCAGCACGACGAAGCCTCATCCCGCATCCGACCGCTTGACGATCTCGATCGTCCAGGCGCCAACTTTCGCCAGGGTGTTCTGTGTTTACCAGCTGCATAGGCACTATCGGCAAAGACGTGGCGCAGCCAGGGGAAGCGCTAGGCCAGCTTGGAGACCGGGTCGATGACGCGGGCGACGATCATCGCCAGTACCAACGCGACCATGCGCGGCGGCGCTCGTTTGACTGCGAGCAGGCGATCGAGGCCGATCTTGCGTGCCGTGCCCGGCACTGCCGCGACATGGCCGTGCGGCAGGCTGCGCAACACCGTCAGCCCCTGCCCGAGGTCGCTCAGCACCTCGTCGCGCAGCACGCGACGCAAGCGCTCGATCTTGGCAGCGGCCAGTGCGACAGGTTAGCAAGCGTCCGGGTCTTGACCTTGCCGTCCTCGCGGTAGCCCTCGCGCAGCAGGTAGGCCGGGGGTGAACCCCGGTTCGGCACGCATGCAACATACAAAGGCGTTCGCATCAAACCGATTCGTGACCCGTCAAGCCTTTTTTGCGGGGCTTACATGCCAACAGGATGCTACTCAATCAGGCCAAAACCCCAGCTATTCTGCGGTGTTCCGCTACGAGCTGAGGGGTAACTTCGGTATGACGAGTGTCTCCCGTTGCGCACCCGCCCTGCGGGCTGGGTCTCGCGCAGAGATTTCGTATCAACCAACGCGACGGCAAGAACGACAGATGCAGCGGTTCAAATCTCTGCCGCAGGCACAGCGATCTCTTTCAGCGCACGGCATCATCTACGGTCACTTTCGTCCGGCCGACATCTGATGACCGGAGGGGCCTACCAGCGTGCTCTTGCGAACGCCTTTGGATCTGGCGACAGGAGACATGCGCCCGGCTCGGCGCGTTCGATTCGAAATCCGGCGGTGCGCTCCCCTGGATCCCCTTGCACTACCCCGCTCGAATAAGGCGATCAAGGTCGTTGCGGATCCCATTCCAGTTCCGATCACCTAACTTCTCCCTCAAGGCATCCTGAGCACGCTTCCAGAGAGGAAATGCTTGCTGGACTCGCGCTCGTCCCTTGTTCGTGATCTCCAAAGTGCGGCTTCTGCGCCAACCCTCAACTCCAATCGCGACCAGACCTTCCTTCTCCAGTGGCCCCAGATTACGGCTTAGTGTCGTGCGGTCCATGCCAAGCAGCTGGGCAAGAGCGGTAATTGACATAGCCCCATCAGTCCCGATCGCGATAAGGACAGCGAGCTGAGTGGCCCGAAGCCCGACTGGGCGCAGGGTTTCATCATAGCTATTTGTTATCAACCGGGCCGCCGTCCGAACCTTGTGACACATGCAGCTATCCAAGATCTCCCGCTCCGTCGTCACCTTCATCCTCACCGCAACTCGTGCAGGTACACTGGATTTGAAGAGCCTGATGTCAAGTGGGGATGCGCTGAGGTTTCCGCAGTTCTGGGGTATGAGGTTAGCTTAAATCGGCTACGCCGAGCTAGAACGGGCCGAGATATGGTCAGTGCCTATGCCGCTCGCGTGCAAACAGGGCGAAGCCTGCCGGGCAACCTTGGTTCAGACACGTGGACGATTTACGGCCTGAAGGCCTCACCGCAAAGGTGAATCGCGTGAGGAGCTGGCCTGTTGACAGGCCTCAGAGTAGTGTATATGCATTACAGAGGCGGCCACAAGCCAATCACACGGGCTTTACCACTTGACTGCGGGCTGTAAGCTTCGTGCGACTGGTTTACGTTGTTGCCGTTGAAAAGGAGGTGTGATGCCGATCACCGCGCTATACTGGGATATCAAACCGCGGAGAGTCGAAGTTAGCGTCACTTCTCGCGGTATGCTGTGTATGCGCACATGTCAACGAAATCCGTAGGATTTCTACCATGAAATGGTTCATCGACACTCATGACAAGGCCAAGGGTAGCTTTCCCAAGGAGCAACTGACCGAGGCGCAATTCTTTGCACAATTCGACGCGCTCGAGGAGGCAGCCCCGAACTTTGGCGTCGTCGCTCATGCTGCCCACGTCAATCTAAAGGAAGGCAAGGCGTTCTGCTTTATGTGCGGACCGGATGAAGAAGCAGTGCGCAAAGCGCACGAAGTAATTCATCTGCCGTTCGACTCGATAACGGAGGTGAAGCGGGTCACCGGCGCAGATCTACGCCACCCTGCGCCGCGACCAAACCCGTGACGGGATGTCCGTGCCCTGACGTTGCGAGGACCTTCTAAGGAGTGAGCGGATATGGGGGATGTCTATCGCCGTTTTCGCGCCGCCGCGGTGCAGGCCGCGCCGGTTTTTGTAGACCGCGAAGCCACGATCGCGGATCTCGACGGCCGGGTCGCGAACGCTAGGAATCCTGAAGATTCGCCGAAATCCGCCACGCCGAGACCGTGGGGAGAGCAATCAGAGCGGCACAAAACCATGCTCGGTTCAGCCCCATCGCCTAGCCGTCCCGCTCGAACCCCGCGGTTCGGCTGTTTTGAGCTTGACCTCATAGCTGGCTGCTTGCGCGGCCGGAACGGCGCCGAGATCGCGCTCCGTCCCAAGTCGTTCGACCTGTTGCGCTATCTCGCCTGCAATCTCAATCGTCTCGTTTCCAGAGACGAGCTGATGGCGGCGGTCTGGCCGAATGTCTTCGTAACCGATGACAGCATCACCCAGTGCGTCGCGGAGATCCGCCGCGCGCTAGGGGGTGAGGGCCAGGCCCTGCTGCGTACAGTTCCGAAGCGGGGCTATATTCTCGCCGCCGGACCGGGCCGCGCCGAGCCGCCTTCGCCAGCGATCGATCCTGAAACACGCCCGCCCGCCATGCCTTCCGGCGGTCCCGGCGGCGAAACGGAACCACCTCGTCCCGCCGAAGGGACGGATATCGCCGTCTGGCTGCGTGGCCTGGGATTAGAGCGTTATTCGGCCGCGTTTCGTGAAAATGAGATCGACGCCGCGTCCCTGATGCGGCTCACGGCGCAAGACCTTGAAGGACTCGGCGTGACCGTAATAGGCCATCGTCATCGGCTGCTCGATGCTATCGCGGCACTCCGTAACAACGGTTCTCAGCCCACGCTGGGCTCAGCCAATAGCCCCACTGCGGCAGCTGCGGGTGGCGGGCGACTTCCTGCTCAATCTGATTGGTTACAACCTCATTCGGATTCCGAAGCTGATTGGCTTGGCATAGGAGGAGTCTGCCGAAATGGCCGGAATGCAACGTCAGTGGAATGAAAAATTCCCGGAGTGGAGGAGCGAGAGCCTGGAATGATCGCATGAGTTTGGCGCACATCAAGCCCGGACCTGCGCCTTTTCAGTTTTTCAGAAAACTGCTAGACCAGTTTCAGGCTGACTGTGCAGACCGAAACTGGTCTAAGTCTTTGTTTTACGAGCATCTTCACGCGCTCCTGGAACCGCAAGCGTTTCCAGTCAAGCGCGATCTGCTCTACTTTCCGTTGCCATCTTGGCGAATACCTTCGGCATCGAAACGGAGATCTCCGCTGCCTTCGCCATTGGGTAGCTCTTTGAGTTTTTCCATCATGTTAACGATAATCGCGGATTCGGCAAACATTTGCTTAGCCACCCGAAATTCGCTTGCCCATCGTTCGTCGCTATCGCTGGGTTCGTAGGCAACCAACCGCGCTATTCCCGATTGTATAATGGCCTTCGAGCATTCAATACACGGAAACCACGGCACATACATAGTGCACCCTTTCAAAGCAATCCCGATACGAGCCGCATTGTAGATTGCATTTCTTTCGGCATGGGAACTCCAAGTATATTTGGCTCCCGTGTGCCTGGCGTGACGCTCGGGCACGTCATCTGCGACACCCCTGGGAAATCCGTTGAATTCAGTTGAGCGAACCTCACGATCTGGGCCTACAACAACGGCGCCAACGCGTCGTCCACTTTCCTTGCTCCATTCCGCAATATAGTGGGCAAGCGCCATGAACCTCTTGTCCCATTTGCCTGAGACGGCAAACGCGTTCGTCATGCTTTTTTCCTCCACTAAACAGATTTTGCCTTGCCTCTAGCAGTCTGATGAAAAAACCTCTTGCCCGGCGCGGATTCGGAATGATTCAAACCTGCCGCCTAAAGCGGAGTAAAGCGATGCGCGGTAGGTTCGTCGATCAGGCCAAGCTGTTTTCCTATATCTCGCCGGAAGCTCGGGTTCCGGAACAGCACCCGCTAC
>JAFAHH010000529.1 GCA_019237355.1 Acetobacteraceae bacterium
GGCGGAAATTCACCGCGTTGATTTCGAGCAGGATTCGCGCGGTGGTCAGCGCCGCGTCGCGATCCCAGTCGCTCGTGTGCCCGGCCTCTTTCATCGCCGGGCGAGGGCTGTCGTGCGGTAAAGCGCCGCGAGCGGCACACGGAAACCCACGCTCGCAAGTTCGAGAACGGCGGGCTGCTTCAGAACCTCGGCCTTCTCCGGCCAAGCTCCGTCCGGGCGGCGGCGCAGGATCTCCACCGAGACCTCAAAGCTTGAGACGATCAGAATTTCGGTCACCCTCGGGATCGTGGTGTAGGTCCAGACATTAGACCGCGTTTCGTCCTTATTTGACGGCGAAAGAACTTCGACAACGAGTACCGATTCGCGAACAAGTCGTCGCGTACTTGGTGGGACGCATGTTACGGCCAAGTCAGGAATGCGAACATTGTCCTGGGAATGCACATGGGGCACGATTCCCGGCTCGGTAATGACGCGGCATTCGCTACGCTGTTCCAGCAGGTGATTGCGAAGCAAGGCAATCAGTTCGCTTTGAATGGCGCCATGAGCTTCGGTCGCCGGCGCCATTGCCTCCGGCGTGCCGTCTCGCAATTGCCAGCGCGCACCTGACCCGTCGCCGCTGTCCCAATCCAGGAACTCGGCGACTGTCATCTGAAGACGAGCGGGCTTACGGAGCTCTACCATGGGTTCACCCTAGCACCGCGCCGTTACGAAACCAAAGCCAGCACGGAATCGCACACCTGCGCCATCGACGCTTCGGTCAGATCCGGATGGATTGGCAGGGCGAGGATGCGGGTCGCAAGATCCTCGGAAACCGGCAGCCGCGTGCCGTCGTGATGCTCGCGATAGGCCGGCTGAACATGCAGCGGCAGTGGATAGTAGATCGCGGTCGGAACGCCGCGCTGCCGCAGGCCCGCCTGCAACCGGTCCCGTTCCGCGCGATCCCGGAGCAGGACGGCGTAAATCGCCCAGGCGCTTGTGCTGTCCGGCACCCGCGCCGGAATCGCGACCGCATCGCCGAGGCGGGAATCGTAATAGCGCGCCACGCGCTCTCGTGCTGCGAGTTCCTGCTCGAACACCGCGAGTTTAGCGAGCAGGACGGCCGCCTGGATCGAATCCAACCGTCCATTCATGCCGGTACGCAGTACCTCGTAGCGGGTCGAGCCCTCGCCGTGCGTGCGCAGGCTCCGATACAGCGCCGCACGCTCCTCGCCGTCCGTACACAGCGCGCCTCCATCGCCATACGCACCGAGCGGTTTCGAGGGGAAAAAGCTGATTGCAGTCGCGTCGGCCGCCGCGCCGAGACGGCGGCCGTGCAGGGTCGCGCCGAAGCTCTGGGCACAGTCGTCGAGCGCGAACAGGCCCTCGCGGGCGGCAATCGCGCGCAGATCGGGCCAGTTCGCCAGTTGTCCGAACAGATCGACGCCGATAACGGCACGGGGCCGCAGCCTCCCCGCCCGCCGCACATCGTGGATGCGCGCCTCCAGATGCGACAAGTCCATCTGAAAAGTACGCCGATCGACATCTACGAAGACGGGACAAGCGCCGAGCAGAAGCGGCACCTCGGATGTCGCGGTGTAGGTGAAGGCGGGCAGGAACACAGCGTCGCCCTGCCCAATCCCTTCCGCCATCAATGCGATCTGAAGCGCGTCGGTCCCGGAGCTGACGGCCACGCAATGTCGGGCGCCGCAGAAGGAGGCGAGTGCCTGTTCCAGCTCCGCCACTTCCGGCCCAAGGATGAACTGGCAATGCGCAAGAACGGCATCGAGACGCCGGCGCAGATCCGCCTCAATGCGCCGCTGCTGCGCCTTCAGATCCAGGAACGGAACCGAAGGCGGGGATGGGCCGTCCGTCATGACTGCGGTGATTGTGTCCGGTCAGGCACGAACGGTCTCCGCCGGGGTCGCGGTGTTCGGCGCGAACTCCGGCACCAAACGGCCGACCAGGGAGAGGGCGAGCCGCGCCTGACCGGCCCGGCAGGCGCCAGCGATCTCGTCAATGGCGCGGCCGACAATTGCCGGATCAGCCGTGCGGGGGTTGGCCATGAGCAAGCCGGGATAACCGGTCGCGACCGGCGGTTCGCGCCCGTGGAACAGCTCCTCATAAAGTTTCTCGCCAGGGCGGAGGCCGGTGAAGCGGATCTCCACATCCTCATCGGGCCGTAGTCCCGCGAGCCGGATCATTTGCCGCGCCAAATCGACGATCTTCACGGGCGGCCCCATATCAAGCACGAAGATCCCGCCATCTCCGCCCGAAGGCAGGACCACATTCCCGGTACCGAGCACGCTCGCCTGGAGCACGAGCCCCACCGCCTCGCGCACCGTCATGAAGTAGCGCTGCATGTCGGGATGGGTAACGGTCAGCGGCCCGCCGCGCGCAAGCTGGCGATGGAAAAGCGGCACGACCGACCCCGTGCTACCGAGCACATTGCCGAACCGAACCGTGATGCACCGCATCCCTCGCCCGGCATGGCGGGCCGCGATGTCCAGCGCCTGGCAGTACATCTCGGCAAGGCGCTTCGTCGCGCCCATCAGCGAGGTCGGATTGACCGCCTTGTCGGTGGAGATAAGGACCATGGCCCGCGCTCCGACCGCCCGTGCAGCATCCGCGACATGGCGCGTTCCGGCCGCGTTCGTCAGCAGCCCTTCGAGTGGGTTTGCCTCCACCATCGGTACATGCTTCAGCGCCGCCGCGTGAAAGACCAAACCCGGGCGAAACTGTTCGAAAACCGCCCTGGTGCGCGCCCGGTCCCTGATGTCCGCGAGGACCGCCTGGCGGGGCACTTGCGGGTGGTTTTCGCCCAGCTCCAGGTCGATCTGCCAAAGCGCATACTCGCCATTGTCAAGCAGCACGAGCTGCTCCGGCCCCAGTGCCGCGACCTGCCGCGCCAGCTCCGACCCAATAGTGCCGCCCGCGCCCGTTACAATCACGCGCTGTCCCTGCACCAGCCGGGCCATTCCCTCCCGGTCGAGGGGCACCTGCGGCCGGTTCAGCAGATCCTCGATCGCGATCGGCCGCAGCTCGAGCCGGGGAGCCCGGCTCGCGGGCGAAAGCGCAGTGAGGCGCGGCGCCCGGCGGACAACCACGCCAAACCGGTCGGCCTCTTCCAATAATTGCGCGAGCGGAGCACCAGCAACATCGGGCGTCACCACAATCAGCAGGGTAGGTAGCCGTCCCTCCTCCTGCATGCGCTCGAGCACGGCAGCCCCATCGGCTAACGAGCCGAGGATCGGACGGCCCTGAATGCGCCGCCCGACCTGGCGCGTGCCAAGCGCGAGCAGCCCGGCGATCCGGAACGGGGGATCGCGCTCCTGAGCTAGGGCCCGGAGAAACAGGTCGGCGTCCTCGCCCGAGCCGACGATCAGCGCCCGGGGCGAGCGGGAAGACCCCGAGCCAATCCGGGCACGGCCGCGAATCCAACGATATGCAACCCGCGGCCCGCCGAGCACCGCGACTAGCGTAAGTGCATGAATTATCGGAAAGGCCGGATTTGGCTCCGGAATGGATACCAAATGCCCGGCTAGCGCGAAAAGCAAAGCGCCCGCCGCACTGACGCCAGCTACGGAAAGCAGGTCGCCCAACCCGGCGAAGCGCCAGTGTTGCGAAGAGAGGCGGAAAGGAATTCCAGCGACCAGCAAACTTACCGAGCCGATTGGTATTGCCCAAAGCGGGTGAACCGAGCCCGTGGCCGGGTCGGCAATCAGGCGCGCCAGCGGCACCGCCAATCCGGCAAGGGCGCCGTCGACCAGGACATTCACAAAAATGCGAGGAGAGATCTCGCGCATAGCATCGTCCGTATGGCGGCAAATCGATCCGAGCCGCAAGGCAGAGGGCGATGCTGCAATGCAGCATTGCGCTTCTTAGGCGGCGGACCCGCGATCTGTGCCGCTTCCGGAGTGGGGCGCAATACGACCATGTGGATGCGTGTCCACCCAGCACTTAATCCCAAGCGGCTTGCGTGAACTGTACCACGTCAAGAGTGGCGAAATGCTGCGGGCATCCTGGCGACCGCCTGTCCCGATGAGTGGAGGAAAATCCTCAAAGTCTTACGGGCGTTTCGGCTCCTGCGCTCCGTGCGTTGCCCGACGTCCCCAACGGGTTCGCCGGCAGCTGCCGTCTAGGTGGCAGCGAGCGGTCGTCGCGGTGGAGGCCTCATCTCATGCGACGGTGAACTGTGTCATCATGCCGGAATCCTCGTGCTCCAGGATGTGGCAGTGCGCCATGTACGGATCGTTCCGGCTTGCCGAATGCGGGAAGCGCACGAGGATCTCGGTCACGCCGCCGGCCGAGATCGGCGCGACATCCTTCCAGCCGGCGCGCTGCGGCTCGGGCGGCTTGCCGTTCTGCGATACGATCCGGAACTGGCACCCGTGGATGTGCACGGGGTGCAGCATCTGGTCACTCCCTTCCGATATCCGCCAGAGCAGGTCCTGGTTGGGGACGGCTCCGAAGCCCTTCTCGCCTAAGGCGAAGGGCGCGCCGTTCACACCGTTCGACGAGAGCTGGTCCGATTGCGCGAGCGCCGACCCGTTGACGATAAGGTCGACCACGCGGGCGACCACCGCTGGGTCTGTCTTGCCGCTTTGAGCCATCGCCATCAGACCCGCCTTCTTGAGCGCCATCATGCCCTGCTGGTCGCGGAACATGTTCATGACCAGTTCCTGGCTAACCGGCGGAAGTTGCTCAGGCAGCGATGGCAAGACCGCAAGCGAGTCGGGGAGCTGCCCCTTACCATCCGCGCTTTCGGGCCTGAACGTGACCAGCGGAAGCGGCCCGTCGAAGGGCGGCAACCGCATGATCGGCTGCGAAACCGGCAAGGTCACGAGGTCAAAGGCGTTGCCGTTGCGCCCGTCCACGAGCACCTCGAACCGCTCGCCGGCGTGTATCAGCAGCTCTTTGAGCTCGACCGGGCTTTCGAGCAGTCCGCCATCTGAGGCGATGACATAGAGCGAACGGCGGTCCGATGCTGCCAGTGCGTAGCTGCGGGCGTTCGAGCCGTTGAGGATCCGAAGCCGAATCCAGCCGCGCGCGGTGCGCGCCTCAGGATAAAGCGCGCCGTTCACGAGCGCGGTGTCGCCGACATAGCCGTTCGTCACCGCCACGATGTTGAAGCGCGCAAAGAACTGCCCGTCCGACTTGAAGCGACGGTCCTGGATGATCAGCGGGATGTCGTCGACGCCCCACCGCGACGGCAGTGGTAGGCGGCCGGACTCGTCGTCATCGACGATGATAAGGCCGGCGAGGCCCTTGATGACCAGATCGGCGGTCGACGGGTAGAGGTGCGGGTGGAACCAGAGCGTCGCCGCCGGTTGATCGACCAACAGCTCGGTCTGCCAGCGCTTCCCAAAAGGGATCACCTGGTAGGGGCCACCGTCGGCCGCCCCCGGGATGATCAGCCCGTGCCAGTGCATCGTGATGTCTTCCGGGACGCTGTTGCTCACCTGTGCGACGACTGTCTCGCCGCGCCGCACGCGCACCGCCGGTCCGAGATAGGCGCCGTTGATGCCGTAGGTCGCCGTTGCGGGGCCAGCGGCGCCATAGAATCGCATCGAGCCGGGCCGGGCATGGAGCGCGATCGCGTGGCTGGCATCGGCCCTGAGCTCGGGGGGGATCGGCAGTGACGGGCGTGCGCCGTTCGCTGCACGGGCGCGACGGATCGGGCCGAAGGCCGTCGGTGCACAGGCGGAGGCGCCCGCGAGAAGCACGGCTCGACGGGAGAACTGAACCATCGTTTCCTCCATCATCACACGGCTGTGCCTCATTCTGGCATGCGGGAGCAGGCGGGCGCGAGCACGAATCGAGGGGAGACCGCAGACTGCGGATTGGGCGCGATGGGCGCTGAGTGTTTCGGCCCTCAGACTCAGAAATCTCTCCCGAAAGGAAGCTGCGCCCGGATATTCCCAGCGTTGCTGCCTGAAGGAGAAATGTTCCGAATGAGCGCGTCGTAAGTGAGATATGCGATTTGCGACAGGGTCTGGGCCGTCCCAAGAGCGCCCGGCAACGGCGCGCGAAATTCGTTCGGGATGATCTCGTTCAGGAGCCGGTTCTTCAGGGCTGGGATGCGGGGATCGTCCTGGAGGTTATCCAGCTCGGCGCGACCGGCCTCCGTGGAATAGTCGTAGAGCTCGGTCTCGAGGGTGTTATCATTGTCAATCTGTGCCGTCACACCGACCCAGTTGGCATAAATTCCGAATTTCAGCTCCTGCGTGCGCATGCAGAGCAGGTGGCCGGGCGAGTTATTGAAGTTGTAATAGCCGGGCACGCTCTCGTCCGTTGCGCACAGTACGTATTGCCGGCCCGGCGCCTGCGAAGACTGCAGCATCGGCAGCAAGTCGTGCCGGGCCCGGTAGATCTCGCCGAGATTGCCGCGCAGCCAGGCGCGGCTGCCGCCGCGGCCGATGCTTGCGAGCAGCGGAACCAGGTCTACCGATGAGGTAAGGCCTTGGCGAGGCGTTTCGATGTCGGCGGTGAAACGGCCCGACGGGTCAACAACGATAAGCGGGACATGGTAAGCCTCGTCGTACAAGCTCCCAACCTTGCCCGACAGGAAACCGTGCGCGCCGGCGTACTCGCCGTGGTCTGACAAGAAAACAATCACGGTATTCTGGACGACTGACGACGGCAGCCCGGCCAAAGCCTGAAGCACCTGGCCGATGACGCCGTCCACGATCGTCATGATCTGGGTATAGGAATCCAGGTTACGCTGCCAGTAACTGAACGGCGCAGTGCCGATCCCATAGAGAGGAACCCCGGAGATCGGGGGATACGGATTGGGCGGATATTGCTGGATCGTGAAGCCTTGCTGCCCGGGGTCTTCGGCCGCGCCGCCCCAGACGAGCCCTTGAAAAAAACCGGCTATAGGTCTGCATGGACGGCTTGTTCGCCGCGATCTGTTGCGCTGACTCCCAGTTGGGTGGAAGGGTCGGATAGCCGAGCGGCTGCGGCGCCCTGAGCGCGTTCTCATCCCACGGCACGTCGGGCGGGTTATCGGGCGTCGAGTAGTAGGCGAAGGGCTGGACGTTGATTGCCCCGTGAACAACCCGTTATAGGTCTGAAACTCGGTTCCGGCCCAGAAGAACTCCTTGTCATGCGGGTTGACGAAGGAGACCGTGAGGCACCAGGGCGCCTCATCGCCGTAGTGCTGCTGAAGCCACTGGACCCCTTGCGTCGCGATGTCCTGATCGTTCAGGTAACCGTTCGGGTGGTCGCCATAGGTCCCCTGCAGGTTGGCGCCCGTGGGGTCGTAGTAGGTGAGGCCATCAAACCCGTACTCCTCCAGCCTGGGCGTGTCTTGCCGCGGGATTGAGACATGCCACTTCCCGATATACGGGGTTTGGTAACCAACCCGGCGCAAGAGCTTGCCGTACGTCGGGTAGGCCGGGTTCAGCCAAGGTTGCAAGGAGATTTGGTTGTAGGGTGTGGCCAGGATCGTCTGAACCAGCCAGCTCTGCTCGGAGTAAAGACCTGAGATGATGGTGCCGCGCGCGGGGGTGCAGGCGGAAGCGGCCGCATAGTGGTTCGCGAATTTCACTCCGTTCTGCCAGAGCTGATAGAGATTCGGCATGAACTGTTGCAGAAATCCGGCAACATCATTGATGCCCGAAGGGAACACGCTCGGGAACCGCAACTCATCCACTTCGATAACCAGGATGTTCGGCCTTCGGCCCGGAACCGAGCCATGTTGATGAAGGCTCTGGGCTCGTGCATGGCCGCCATCGAATATTCCCGGCCCAAATACGAAGCTCGCTGAAGCTGCGCCTGCACCCTTGACGAAGACCCGACGGTTCATGGTTTCCTCCTTTGTTATTTTATCCTGAGTCACCGCTCGAGATCAGGGCCGCGACATTCCTCCGTAGAACGAACATATGCTCTCAGACGAAAGGGTTTCGCTCAGCCACTCACCATTCGACCGGTGCGATCAGCAAAACCGATGTTCGTGGGGGGCTAGACTTGGAAATACCCGAAGACGGTCGATATCGTTGGACCACGATCTCCCGATCGCGCTCCCGATCGCGCTCCCGATCGCGAAGACTCGGCCAAAATTGTAGACCATTTCCGGCACGGTGGAAAGGTGCGAAAATTTGGATTCGCTTCTGGTTGCCCGTCGGCAGGATAGTTGCCCGGGCCAGCTCGTTTTCGAAGCTGCCCCAAAGGCGGGGTTTGCGGGCGGCGACGCGTGAGCGAGGCCGGACCTACCCGAATGAGGCGCGGCCGAGCTGCAACCAAGGTATTAGCCTTGTCGCTAGTGTGATCTAGCTCCCGAAATCCGCCAGCGGATTTCGAAGCCGCAAACGAGGAGGTGGTTCGCTATGTCCGATGCTGCCGCCCAGCCCAAACCCGCCGAGCCCACGGGAGAGCTGGCCATTCGCACGATTGCAATGCCGGCCGCCATCAATCCCTCGGGGGACGTTTTCGGCGGGTGGGTCGTCTCGTACATGGATTTGGCTGCCGGAATCTCGGCAGTCTCCCATGCCAAGGGGCGGGTCGTCACCGCCGGGATTACGCAACTTTCCTTCCTACGGCCGGTAAAAGTCGGCGATGTCATGTGCTGCTATACCGACCTGACCCGCACTGGGCGCACGTCACTGACGCTCAGGGTCGAGGCTTGGGTGCTTCGCCGGGGCGAGGGCGATCGGCTCAAGGTGACCGAGGCGGACTTCACGATGGTTGCGGTCGACGCCGAGGGTCGCCCCCGGCCGTTGTAGGAGGGAGGAGGCGTACGTGGAGACGGTCGATTGCGTGGTCGTCGGCGCAGGGGTGATTGGCCTTGCCGTGGCCCGCGCCCTGGCGCTGGCCGGGCGGGAGGTGATCGTCCTGGAAGCGACCGAGGGGATCGGCACGGAAACATCGTCCCGAAACAGCGAGGTCATCCACGCCGGCATCTACTACCCGGCCGGCAGCTTGATGGCCCGTTTCTGTGTCGCTGGAAAGAAGGCCCTTTACGCTTACTGCCGCGACCGCGGTGTGCCCTTCGCCAATTGCGGTAAGCTGATCGTTGCCACCAGCGAAACCGAGGATGCACGGTTGCCGATGATCATGGCCCGGGCAGAGGTGAATGGCGTGACCGATCTACGGCTGCTGTCAGCCGCCGAGGCACGTGCGCTGGAGCCGAATCTCTATTGCACCAGCGCCGTGCTTTCGCCCTCCACCGGCATCATCGACAGCCATGCTTATATGCTGGCCCTGCAAGGCGACGCCGAGAATGAAGGCGCCGCTTTTGTGTTCCATAGCCCGGTCGAAGCCGGCCGGGTCGTTCCGGACGGGGTAGAAATCTTTGTCGGGGGCGCCGATCCCATAACGCTTCGCTGCCGGCTGCTCGTCAATTCCGCCGGGCTCCATGCGCCGGCGCTGGCACGCAAAATCGCCAGCATGCCCGAGGAACACATCTTCCCCACGTATTTCGCGAAGGGAAACTATTTTATCCTCTCCGGAAGGTCGCCCTTCTCGCGCCTGATCTACCCCGTTCCGGTGCCAGGAGGATTGGGCGTGCACCTCACCATCGATCTCGGCGGGCAGGCGCGGTTCGGCCCGGATGTGGAATGGGTCGACCAGATCGATTACCGGGTCGATCCGAAACGGGCCGAGAGCTTCTATGAGGCGGTCCGGCGCTATTGGCCGGGTCTGAAAGACGGCGCGTTGCAGCCCGGCTACTCGGGGATCAGGCCGAAAACCGTGCCCCCCGGCGCACCCGGCCAGGACTTTGTTGTGCAAGGGCCGCATGCGCACGGAGTCCCAGGCCTGATCCACCTCTTCGGGATCGAATCGCCGGGGCTCACGGCATCGCTGGCGCTGGCTGACCATATCGCAGGTATGGCGGGGACGGCTTAGAGCTTGAGGCGGAAAGCCCCGGCCGTCGACTCCCGGCCAGCCGCGCTCAACCGGTTGACCTGGTAATGGGGTGTGCGCACATACGGCGCTACCAGGCGGCCGGACGGCCGCTGACCCTCGGCTTTATCCCGGGGGTTGGAGGAAAGTCCGGGCTCCACGGGAATACGGTGCCGGTCAACGGCCGGCGGGGGCAACCCTAGGGAAAGTGCCACAGAAAACAAACCGCCCGCGCCGGGCTTCGCCGCGGGTAAGGGTGAAACGGGGCGGTAAGAGCGCACCGCGCCTCTGGCAACAGAGGCGGCACGGTAAACCCCACCGGGAGCAAGACCGAATAGGGGCGGCTAGCGTGCCGCGCTAGGGGCATTCCCGCCCTGCCGCCCGGGTTGGTCGCGTGAGGCGCGTTGCGAGGCGCGCCCTAGACGAATGGCCGTCGCGCGCCAAAATGGCGCGTACAGAACCCGGCTTACAGGCCGCCTGGTATTTATTCCCGCTTTATCAGAACCATCGGCGGAGCGCCCGCTGGGTGCAGCGGGAACTCCATCCGCGTGCCGGCGGGAGCAATGGCGAACGCTTGGGCGGTCTGGGGAAAGCTGGTCGGCGGCAGCTCTGGGAGCTTCCAGCATAGGGCGATCCCCACCGGCAACAGGCCTAAAAGGAAAGCGCCGGCCCAGCGCAGCGGGCGCGCTTCATCGGAAGCCAGCGCGAAAAGTAGGCCGACCCAGACTAACATTGGGATATAGTAGTAACGGACGCCGATGCCCGGTACGGTCATTAAAGGCCATTGCGGAT
>JAFAHH010000543.1 GCA_019237355.1 Acetobacteraceae bacterium
ACCATCACCTCGGCGCCGAACTCGGCAACGCGCTGGTTAGCAATTGAGGTCGCTCTGGCTTGCTCGGCACCGGTATTGAAGCCTTGTACCAACAAACCGACCCCAATGACGATCACCGTTATCGACGCCAAAACCCCGGTCGAAACCCCGGCGAGGCCCAGAATAGCGAGCACGATTGCAGCAATTCCTGCGGCACCTTCGGTCAGCAAACCTACCGGTTCGGCTTTGCTGGTTATTTCTCTGCCTTGGACAAAAGTAGCCGTCTCGGTCCTCCTTCTACGGCACAACGGAGAGGACGCGATGGCGGATCGCTCTTCCGAAGCGAGCAGGTGCCCGCCCCCAGCCCAGCCTGATGCCGAGCACATCTGCACCGGAAGGGCGCTCGCCAACGGCGCTCGTCCCCGCCGATCCACACTTGGTCAACGGAAAATGATAAACGCAGGTTCCGGTGTCGTGAAGGTTTCCGCGTGAAAACTCATCCTTCGGCAGCTCGGGTTAGCAAATCAGTCCTGCCGTGCTCGCGGGAGATGTCGCGATTGGTGTAATCGGGCAGAAACGCGGTGGCACTGACGCTGACGACCGCACAAAATGCGATGTAGAGCGCCACCGCATAACCCGAACCGGTTGCCGCGAACAGCGCCGTCGCGATCAGAGGCGCCGGGCCGCCGGCGACGAGCGAGGCCAGGTGAAACCCGAGAGAAGACCCGCTGTAGCGCAGCCGGGGAGTGAAGCACTCGGCGATCAATGCCGCTTGCGGCCCGTACATCATGTCATGCGGAATAAACGACAGGATGATCGCGAGGAAAACCAACCCCGGCACCATGCTGTTCATCAGCGTGAAGTAGATGAATGCGAAGACCCCGACGGAGACCGCGCCGATCAGATACATCCGTTTACGGCCGATGCGGTCGGATATGTACCCGGATAGCGGGATCGTCACCGCCGACAGACCCGTGGCGACCAACAGAGCGGTGAGCAGAAAGTCGCGTGACATGCCGGAAACCTTTGTGCCATAGACAAAGACAAAGGCTGCATACACATAGAACGGGCCCTGCTCCGCCATTCGGCACAACGCCGTCAGGATGATTTCTTTCGGCTGGCGTTTGATGACTTCGAGTACCGGCGTGGGCTCGATCCGGCGTTCTTCGAGGATTTGTCTGAACACCGGGGTCTCGAGAATGCCGAGACGGATATACAACCCGATCCCGACCATCACGATCGACAGCCAGAATGGGACCCGCCAACCCCAGTTCAGAAACTGATCGCCCGAGATCGCACTGAAGATCAGCACCGCGATATTGGCGAAGAATAATCCGGCCGGGCCGCCCCATTGCGGCCATGAGGTGATGAAACCGCGATGGGCGTTGGTTTTCGCCCATTCCATGGCCATCAGAGTGGCGCCACCCCATTCGCCGCCAATGCCGATGCCCTGAATAAAGCGAACGGTGGTCAGAATGATGGCACCCCAGATGCCGATCGAGGCGTAGCCCGGGATGAAGCCGACTGCGAAGGTGGAAAGGCCAGTCAACAGCAACGTGGCGATTAACGTCGTCTTGCGCCCGATGCGGTCCCCATAGTGGCCAAACAGCGCCGCACCCACCGGCCGCGCGACAAAGCCAACGGCGTAGATGCCAAAGGCCTGCAGAATCCCGACCAGCGGATCGGATTCCGGAAAATACAGTTTCGCAAAGACGAGCGGTGCCACCAGCACGTAGAGCAGAAAATCATATGCCTCGATGATCGTGCCGACCGTGCTCGCGATAATGGCGCGGCGCAGTTGCCGGCTGTGTTCAACCTCGGAAAGCTGGCCCGTGGCGACAGCGGTTGCCCTCATTCTATTCCTCCACAGAGCGATAATACCGGTTCCTGTACTGACAGCGCCTCACACGCCTTCATATTCCTGGGAGACGTCTCTGTTCGTGTAGTCGGTCAGCAGCGAGACCGCGACGAGGCCAATCACACCGCAAGCGAGGAAATAGAGCGCGATTGGGAAGCTCGAAGCAAAGGCGGCGAACAGCGCCGTCGCGATAAACGGCGAAGGACCGCCGGCGATGATCGAGGCCAGCTGATAGCCGAGTGAGGTGCCGCTGTAACGCAACCGCGGCGAAAAGCTCTCCGCGATCAGCGCCGCCTGCGGCCCATAGCATGTCATGGCCGGAAGCAACGACAGCGCAATTGCGACAAACATCAGGAGGGGTGATTTGGTATCGAGCAAGCCGAAATAGACAAATCCGAAGATCCCGACGAAAACCGACCCAATCATATACATGCGTTTGCGGCCGATGCGGTCGGACAGATGTCCTGCCATTGGGACCCAGGTAAATCCCAGCACGGCCTGAACCAGGACAGCGATCAGAACAAAATTGCGCGGGGCGCCGAGTACCGTTGTGGCGTAGGTAAAGATGAAGGTGCCAACGACGTAACCAGGCGCCTGCTCCGGCATTCGAACCAGCGCCGTCAGCGCCACCTGCTTTGGCTGGCGCTTGAGCACTTCCAGGACGGGCACGCGCTCGATGCGTTCCTCGTTGAGCACCTTTTGGAAGACCGGGGTCTCAGAGATGCCAAGCCGGATCCACAGCCCGATCCCGACCATGACGATGCTGAACAGGAATGGGATCCGCCAACCCCAGACCAGGAATTGGTCGCCGGACAACCAGCTGAAGAACAACACCGCCAGGTTGGCAAGGAACAGCCCGGCCGGTCCGCCGAACTGCGGCCAGGCCGCGAGGAAACCGCGGTTCTTGTTGGTTCGCGCCCATTCCATTGCCAGCAGCACCGAACCGCCCCATTCGCCGCCGACGCCAATCCCCTGGATCAGGCGGATCATCGTCAACAGCACGGCACCCCAGATTCCGATGC
>JAFAHH010000557.1 GCA_019237355.1 Acetobacteraceae bacterium
TGCTGCGCAAGGCCTGCGAGAGGACCGCCGCGGCGACCTGGAAGAAGATCGGCGAATTGCTTGACGCATTCACGGCTGAGGAGTGTGCCAACTATCTGGCGAACTCAGGCTATGCCGCTGTTTCAACTTAAAACGGAAATGCTCTAGGATTGCGGTCCCAACCGTCGGAAAGCCTGAATTGCCCTGTGCTAGCGCCAGCGAGCGAATTACGGGGTCTGCGCGAGGAGGGCGCGTAAGAGCCGATGCGGTTCAAGTGCAAGCGGGTTGGCTATGGTCACCCCACCCCAGGTGAAGCCATCCTGCATATCTTCCGATAGGAGCAATCGGCACCCCGCGCTCGATGCCGAGGCGAGGATCACAGCATCCCAAATCCCGAACCGATGATCCGTGGCCAGATCAGTTGCCTTGACCATAACCTCGGGTGAAGTCGGGAGGAGGGGAAAGGCGTCGCGCCAGCTCAGAATGGCATTCCGCGCACTCGCAGGCGACCGGTTGGCCTTTGGGACGAGCACGCTGAAGAGCTCCCCGAGCACCTGCACCGGAATACACGCTGAGTCCGGGGGGAGCCTGCTTATCAGCGAGACCACAGCCCCTTTCTTGTCCGGACCGTTCACACCCTCCGCGTAAGCCAGGATGTTGGTGTCAAAGGCCAGCCTCACTCCTGGTAGAGCTCGTCGCGGGTCCAGCGGCCGATAACGGTGACCGGTTCGGACTCAAGCCGAGTCAGCAGAGCCTGCCGGGCCTGTTCGGCAAAGTGAGCTTCCCGACGTACGGGTGTAATATGGGCGACGGGCTTGCCATGAGCGGTGACCGTATAGCCCTCGCCCTCCCGCACCGAGCGCAGAAGCTCCGAAAAGTGCCGGTTCGCCTCGACGGCAGAGATCATCTTACCCACTACCCGACCTCCTAGTGAGACTCACTACATTAGATCAGGGTGCGCCAAAAGCAAGTGTCCCAGTTGTCTGGCGATTTCGGCTGACCCGTCGCACGCAGGAGAAACAGCGCACTCACGCCCAGGCCGACAACCATTGTGAGCGCCCGGACTGCACGCTCCGGCGTAACCGCCCGGCGTCCTCCCGCCGTCATCCGAAGCGGGGAGGCCAAGTGAGCATGTCAGTAAGCCGCGAAGACGACAACCGAAATTGCCGTCACCGATCCATCTCTTGCTCTATCGCCGCGATCTCGGCATCGCTAAAGCCGAAATGATGCGCGACTTCATGTATCAAGACGCTTCGCACCAGCCGGAATAGATCGACGCGCGTCTCAATCCATTCCAGCAGAATAGGCTCGCGATAGAGGAAGATCATGTCGGGGTGGCGGGCAATGTCGGTCACGCTCCGGTGGATCAGAGGCACGCCGCGATAGAGGCCGGTAAGCTCCCACGGATTCTCAACTCCCATTTCGCTAAGCGTTTCCTCGTCGGGCATTTCTTCCACGGCGATACTGGTGCCGCTGATGTGCTTCCTAAGCTGGGCGGGGATCGCCGCAAGCGCGTCCTCGGCCATTTGCTCGAGATCCTGGGCGCTAGGGGGCGGGCCATACCGATATTTGCGAGGCGTATGCATTGCGCAATTTATATGGGAACGGGCGCTTGTCTCTCCACCCGCTCCGGCCTAGCAGGCAAGCAATGGAGCTCGCGTTCCCTGATCGAACCGCCATCATCCGGCGGGAGACGGCCCGGCTGTGCCGTGTGCTCGGCTGGGCGCCCCTGCATGAAGTGCCCCTGCCCAATGGAAGGCGGGCCGATATCCTCGCGCTGCGACCAAATGGCTCTTTGGCTTGCATCGAAATCAAATCCGGGCTGCGGGATTTCTTGACCGATCGCAAATGGCCCGAATACCGCGAGTTCACCGATGCTCTCTATTTCGCGGTCGATACCGAGTTCCCGCATGAGCTTGTGCCGGAGGATACCGGCCTTATGATCGTCGATGACCGCGGTGCAGATTTGATCCGCGACGCCCGCGCCCATCCACTTGCAACAGCGCGCCGCCGGAGCTTGATCCAGCGCTTTGCCATGCTGGCGGCCTGCCGCCTTGCCGCTCTCGAAGACCCGGCCGGCTTCACCCTTATCCCAAACAGCCGCATGCCCAGAATAGCTATTCGCGTAAAAGCAGCCGGTCGTTGATGAAGGACCCGAGTCCGCCTGCGCGAAAATGGCGGATCAGCTCCTCGCGGTCGTAGTCTTCGCGGACCCAATCCAGGAAAGCCTTCCGACCCTCTGCGTCGCGTGCGTAAAGATGAAAAAATGCATCTAGAACGCCGGTGCGGGATTGGGCGATGTGGCCGAAGCGAAGGCTAAGCTGCTTGAGCGCCTGCTTGGCGGTTCCGCCATGGACCAGCAAATAAATACCGGAAGCAAGCCCCGCCCGGTCGGCCCCCGATTTGCAATGTACGAGAGCCGGTTCCGCCATTGTACGGTAAGTTTCGGCCAGGCGGAGCACCCGGTCGGCTTGCGGGGCCCCGCGCGATTCGAGCGGCGCGTCGACGAAATGCAGCCCAAGCGTATCCGCCGTTTCACGGGCAAGAGCGTCCGCGCCGTTATGGGTCTTGCCCCGCAGATTGATCAAAGTGCGGATACCGTGCCGCCGTGTTAGGCTGGCCAGCCGCCCCGGCAGAGGATGGCTCGAGCGATAGAGCCGGCCGGGCAGCACGGCCGCGAACCGGGGCCAAGCTACCCGGGTGAATCCATGGTCGATAAAGAATGCGTCGATCCAGGCGATCGCCCGGTCAGCCGGCCGAATAAGGCTCCCGCGATAAATACTGTCCATGCCCCGCGGGGCCTACCTAACCGCGGGCACTCAAGCAAGGCTTTTGGCGCAGAAGGCCCGGCCGGCGGACGTTATTTCGTCGGACGTGCAGGGGGCATGCTGCCTGCCTCCTCATCCGTGCCCAAGGGGGCAGCGGCCGGGTCGCTCATCGGCTGCTTGTCCCCAGTGAGGCCGCGGTTGATCTCCGCGCGCTCCTGGCTGGGATTAAGGGGCTGGGCTGGGCCGCGTTCTTCCGGTTGATGCTCCGCTCCATCTGGCATGGGGATCCTCCCACCTCGGTCAAATCGGGCTGCTAACGCGCGGAACGAACCATCGACGAGGTGCGCACGTATTGTTGTCCGAGGAGATTTTAAACATGTCGGATAATCCATTGGTTATGAGCCCCGAACGCGAGCAGCGGATCCGGGAGCGCGCTTACCATCTGTGGGAGCAAGAAGGCCGGCCGGAAGGGCGCGAAACCGAATTCTGGGAACGGGCCGAGTACCTGATCGGCATGGAAGAGAACGCCGGAGCGGCCCAGCTCCCTAATCCGGTCAGTCAGCACGACCCGGTTCCGGGTGTGGTCGTCGAAGAGGCGCAAATTCAAGAAAATTACGGCGAGTTCCCGGACCGCTTAACGGACCAGGGAGAATGGCGGCAGACGCCGATGACACGCGCGGAATTGCGTGAATATGAAGAAGGTAAGATGCAGCCGACCCGGGGCGATTATCCCTAGCCTACTCGGCTCGCCAAAAGCTTAAGCAGGCGGCGCCGTGGGTGCGCTCCGCTAAGAGCAAGGCCGGCAGCGCGGGCGGTTCCGGTCGCTGGGTCTCTGTAATGATGAGGGTACCCGGCGCAATCCATCCACCGATCCGCAGCCGCTGCACGGTCCCCTTGAGCAGGGACTGCTGGTAGGGCGGGTCAAGAAAAACCAGGCCGCAGGGGCCGCCCGGCCGCGCGGATAGCGCATCGGTCGGGATTATCGTGCACCGGTCGTTTGCTTCGCAACTAGCTATATTGGCGCCCAGGGCGGCCAGTGCAGCCGGATCATTCTCGATGAAACTGGCGTGACCGGCTCCGCGCGAAAGCGCCTCCAGACCAAGCGCGCCCGTGCCGGCAAACACGTCGAGCACCCGCGTGCCCTCGATCGCCTCGTGTCCGGCCCATGGCGCGTGGAGTAGAATATCGAACAACGCCTGCCGGACCCGGTCGGCGGTCGGGCGGGTACGGGCCCCATGTGGGGCGGCCAGCCGCCGGCCCCGCCAGACACCGCCGATGATGCGCATTACACCCCCTTCGTCCCACCGCCTCCCAAAGCATGATGCCTTCAGATCGACCCCATGATGCTCTAGCGTATAGGTTTTGCGAGCGCGATTCAGGCTTTCCGACGATCGAGACCCCAATCCGGGCCTCCATTTTGCGCGCAAAATGGGACCCGGCGCTCGCGAATTGGGGAACCCGAGTCCGCCTCAAGCGATCGCGCTCTCTTGAGAGGAAAATCGGACATGCGGCGCAGTATCGCAATCCTCATGATCGCTGTTCCTGCCTTATTGCCGGTTCCCGCTCGGGCAAATGAAAAGACGGCGACTGACGTGCCCGAGACCCTTGCCGCGGCCACCCCGGAGCATCCGGCAAATTTTGCCGGCGCTTCTTTGCAGAAGCTGGACCTTAGCGGCTTCAATTTCACCCGGGCGAATCTTTCGGGAGCCGATCTCTTCGGCGCGAAGCTTGTCGGCGCTGACTTTACCGAAGCCAATCTATCGGGTGCTCACTTGAATTTGGCCTGGATCATTCGCGCCAATTTCACCCGTGCGGACCTCTCGCATGCAAGCCTGAAGGCGCTGGTCGTTTCCGAAGGATTGGAAACCAAGCGGTCCGAAGTCGCCAATTTCACCGGCGCCAAGCTCCGTGGCGCTCAAGTGCAAGCCCGCTTCAGCCTCTTTGACATGCGCGGTGCGGATTTTTCCGGCGCTCATATGGCGGCAGATATGCGGAATCAATCGATGGGGCTGATGCGAACCGAATTCGCCGGGGCCGATTTGCGCGGCGCGAATTTCATGGGCGCCGACCTCGGTCACGCGGTGTTCAGTTTTGCCAGGCTGGGGGGCGCCAATCTGAGCGGCGCCAACCTCGCATTTGCTGATTTTTCAGGCGCGGATTTGACCGGCGCGGATTTAACCGGTGCGGACGCGACGGCCGCCGATTTTAGGGGAGCTACCCTGACCGGGGCGAAAGGGCTTGCCACCGTCAAGGGCCCTGGCGATTTCGCACTAGATCACCGCTAGAAACTGAATGCATTTCCATTTATTGCCTGCGATTGGGCGCGTGCCGCCATTCGGCACGATCTCAAGAGCAAACGCCGCTAGCTTACGGCAATCCAGCGGCGGCATGAGAGCAATCTCCGGGTTCGGCCAAGCCAACGTCCTTTCGTCCTCTAATCGCCGCTTCTGCAACATCTCTCGACAGCGATTCAAC
>JAFAHH010000183.1 GCA_019237355.1 Acetobacteraceae bacterium
CGGAGACCATGCCGGCCCCGGCTACCCCCTCGCGCTCCATCGACTCAAGCTTGGCTTGCACCTCCTGCATTTTCGCCTGCATCTGCGAGGCTTGCTTCATCAGCCCAGCAAGATTCTTCATTCATCCGTCTCCAGCACTTCGTTTACCGTCTCGGTGTCATTCGGCCCGGCGCCGGTTCGCGCCAATCCGTGCATATCCGCCGTCTCGTCATGCACGCCCTCGATCCGCGCCCCTGGGAATGCCGCCATAATAGCGCGCACCAAAGGGTGGTCAGCGGCAACAGCCCGCCTTTCCGCATCGGCGGATTCGCTTTGCGCCGCCAAGGTAGGCTCCCCAGGCGCGGCCGACAGTGCAATGGTCCAGCGTGCCCCGGTACTCTCCTGAAGCAGGGCAGAAAACCGCGGCGCGAGATCTCGCGGCGCAGCGGGTTCGGGCCGCAGCTCCATCAAGGGTGGAGCATAGCGCACTAAATGCACCGAGTGTAACAGGTTTGCATGTAGCATCGGCTCCCGCCCCGCCGCGAGCGCCACCGCGTCCCGGAACGTAGCAGGAAATCGGGCCGGGGAAGCCACAGGCACGGATGCACTCGCGGCCACCGCCCGTATTGCCCCGCCAGCGCCGGGTGGCGCTGAGCCAGCGGGGCTGGGCGAGGACGCGCGACTGAGCCGCTTCACCAACTCGCCCGGCGGTGGCAGGTCAGCACTGTGGCAAAGCCGGATCAGTATCATCTCGGCCGCGGCCCGGCGATCGGGCGCCTCCTCCACCTCGGCCGTTCCTTTCAGCAGAATTTGCCAGGCACGAGCTAAGGCGGGCACCGTGAGGCGGTCCGCCAGCGCCGCTCCGCGCGTCCGCTCCGCTTCCGGCAGATCGGGCCGGGTCCGGAGAGCGGGAATGGCTTTGAGACGGCTGACGTTATGAATCAGCTCGAGCATGTCCGCGAGCACCTGCCCGAGATCGGCGCCCCTCGCATACATCTGTTCCGTAATTCCGAGCGCCGCGGCCGGGCGGCCTCCAAGCACGGCCTCGAGAAGATCGAACACCAGCTCCCGGTCCGCCAGCCCCAGCATTTCCTTCACGGCCGCGGCCGTCACGACGCCATCACTTGCTTGCGCAATGGCCTGATCGAGCAACGAAAGGCCATCCCGCACCGAGCCATCGGCCGCGCGGGCGATCAGATCCAGTGCCGCGGGCTCAGCCATAACCGCCTCGGCCTGCGCTATCCGGGCGAAATGCGCCGACAGTTCAGCCACGCCCACCCGGCGCAAATCGAAACGCTGGCAGCGCGAAAGCACCGTGATGGGCACCTTTCGTAGCTCGGTGGTTGCGAAGATGAACTTCACATGCGGCGGCGGCTCTTCGAGGGTCTTCAGCAACGCATTGAACGCGTTGCGGGACAGCATATGAACCTCGTCGATCACAAACACCTTGGTACGGGCCTGCATCGGGCGAAACCGGGTCGCTTCGATGATCTCGCGGACATCGTCCACGCCGGTGCGGCTGGCGGCGTCCATTTCCAGTACATCCGGATGGCGGTCAGCAAGAATAGCCATACAATCGGGGCACACGCCGCATGGGTCGGCGGTTGGCCCGCTTTTTCCGTCGGGGCCACTGCAGTTCAGCGCACGGGCAATGATCCGGGCCGTTGTGGTCTTGCCCACCCCCCTTACACCCGTAAGCATGAAGGCATGGGCAATTCGCTGCAGCGCGAAAGCGTTCCGCAGCGTTCGCACCACCACGTCTTGCCCAATGAGGTCAGCGAAGGTCTTCGGCCGGTACTTCCGTGCAAGCACCCGATACGCTTGGATTTGCTCGGATAATTCGCCGAACAGCCCAGGGCCTTCGGGCGCAGGGGGTGCGTCGTCTGGAGGCTCGTCCTGAAAGAGGCCGGACATCAAATGCGGCAAAACAGCCGCCGTGGCGGCCACCCTAGTTATTGTTCAACTGAAACCGTGATCGCTCACGCAAGGTGGGAGGCCGGTCGGTGACCCGGGCGGAAACTCGTTGCGGCTGCTTCCTTCCGGACCTGACCGGGTTGGCGAGACGCCCGTCCACCGCCGGCCTCCCAACTCCCCATATCATGCTTTGCCGCCTAGGCCGCAAGAGTGCGATGGCTGGAGGGGTCCGGTCGCCGGAAAGTCTGAATCGCGCTCTCAAAAACAAGATGCTCGATTAGAGGCCATCCATCCTCTATGCCGGGTGCCGGTGCTGTTGCTCCATGCCGCGCCGCATGGCACGGTTGTGCGGTGCCATTAATTCTTGCCAGCCGACCGAACACCTATACAGGAAGTCCCCTCGATCGCGCGGGAGAAAGGCGAGACGATCCAGCCTGGGTTGCAGCAGCTCTCGAGCACCCCGACGCGCTGTTTGTGCCGGTCTGGCGCAGCCGTAACCTGATCGCGGGCGTCGATGAGGGCAAGCCGCATGCCGTGTATGTGAGCGGAGCCACCTCCAAAAAGCTCCGCATGGGCGGGGGCCCCTGGGCCATTCTGGGCCTCTACAAGCGCCGACCCATGTTCGCGATGGACTTGAGCGAGGCCGAAGACCCGCTTCCGCTCCTCCCGCCGGCGCTCGGGGAGTTCATAGACCTCCGCGATGTAGGACCCGGACTGCCTCCGGAAGAGGCTTCGGTCCTTGCTCACGCGCGAGGCCTCATGTACTGGCGCCAGCGAAGCCGCTTCTGCAACAATTGCGGAGGGCTTTGCGAACCGACCGCTGCTGGCCATGTGCTCGTCTGCACTCAGTGCAATGCGCAGCACTTCCCCCGTACCGACCCGGCCGTAATCATGCTCGTCGTGCGGGACGACCGCTGCTTGCTCGGTCATTCGCACCGGTTTCCGCGCGCCGCGATGTATTCAACGCTCGCAGGCTTTGTGGAGCCGGGGGAGAGCCTGGAAGAGGCAGTCCGCCGGGAAGTGCGCGAAGAAACCGGAATAGAAACGGGGAACGTTAATTATCATTCAAGCCAGCCCTGGCCGTTTCCCGCTTCCTTGATGCTGGGATTTTACGCCGAAGCGCTTACGGAAGAGATGAAGATCGATTCTTCAGAGTTGAAGGACGCGCGCTGGTTTACCCGCGAGCAGGTCCGCAATCACGAGTCCGAGGGCTTTGACTTGCCGCGGTCGGACAGCATCGCCCGCCGGCTCATAGAGGATTGGGTCAACACCGAATGAGGGGCGGCATAGGTGCTGTCCTGGTGCTGTTTGCCGCCTGCTCCGGGCCTATCCGGCAAACTGGGTTGTCTGGTTCAAACGGGGTGTGCGCGACACAGGTAGAGCAAGACCCGCGTGTCCGGGCGATCCTAGCCAGGGGCGCCGCGGTGCCCGAATACTATGCCGACCATCAGGGGGAGTTGCAGGAGGCTCGCCGGCAATCGGAAATCGCGTGCCTGCGCCGGCTCGGGCTCGCGCCGCCGGGCGGGGTAGAGGCGCCGAAGCAGCGTAACTCACTATTCCAGGGGTTTTGACCCCAATACGCGTCTCTCCTGCAGACACGGGCGCATCATTTTCATTCCGGAACGTAATGGGCGCGCTGAAGAAGCGCGCTCAGGCCGGCGCAGGCCCGGCCAGCGGCGGGTCCGCCCCCGCCCCGCCCGGGTTCCCATCGCGCGAGCGCGATGGGGCGGGAGCCGAGTTCCCATCGCGCGAGCGCGATGGAGCCGCAACCGCCGTCCCAACATCGTCAGGTCGCGGCAGCCCGGGCCGCCCCGGCG
>JAFAHH010000251.1 GCA_019237355.1 Acetobacteraceae bacterium
TCCAATGGATCAGGTTCGGCGTGCAGTCCTTGCCGGTGAGGTCGGCGAGCGCGGCGCCGGTATTGAGCTGGGCTTTGTCTTTGGCCACGCAAAGTGGCGCGAGCGCGAGGGCGACAGCGCTGTTGTTGATATCCGCGATTGCGTCCACCCCTTGCTGATCGCACCACTCGCTTGCGCCTGAATGAGGAATGACGAAAAGTCAGTGGTTGCCGGAAATGGATAGGTCACCGATCCGAGCACCCTACCGCCCGCATCCTGCACGAAACGCCGAGCGTCCCGCTCCATCGCGTGACCGAACGCATAGTCGGCGGTGATAAAGAACCACGTATCGCCGCCTGCGCGCACCATAGACTCGCACGTCGAATGCCCTTGCTCCCAGGTGTCGTAGGTCCAGTGAATGAGGTTCGGCGTGCAGGCCTTGCCGGTGAGGTCGGCGAGCGCGGCGCCGGTATTGAGCTGGGCTTTGTCTTTGGCCACGCAAAGTGGCGCGAGGGCGAGGGCGACGGCGCTGTTGTTGATGTCGGCGATGGCATCCACCGCTTGCTGATCGAACCACTCGCGGGCGATGGCGCTGCCAACGTCGGCCTTGTTAAGATGGTCGGCAGCCAGGATCTCGACCCTGAAGCCGCGGTTCTCGGCCTTGAATTCGTCCGCTGCCTGCTGCGCGCAGGCGACGCATAGGGGACCGCCGAGATCTCGGTAGGGTCCGGACATGTCGGTGAGCACCCCGATTCTGATAATCGGGTTCTGCGCGCGCACAGGCAACGACCAGGCGGCTGCCGCCGCGCCAAGCAGAGAGCGTCTGGTTATATGCATGAAGGCCTCTTCTCGTTGCGTTGGGGGCGGCTATGGTGGGGGCGGAACGATGCGCTGCGCCTGTAACGTCCGGATGTGACGTTGGAACATGGTGTAGCTGTCCTCGCAATCGGCAAAGCCGGCTTGTCGCAGCCTTGTCGTATCCAGGATGTGGTCGTATTCCCGATTAAAGCTCGATTCCCCGAACGCCCAGGAGGCGATTTCGTCGAAGCTATGCGGCATGAGCCCGTGCCGGCGCACGATTGCGTCCCAAACGGGGCCCTTGTCCTCCATGAATTCGATTAGGGGAATGCGTTGCGGCTCGGCGCACTCCATCCCGAAAAGAGAGGCGAGGTACGGCCACATTTGCGCCCAGCGGAACAGGTCGCCGTTCGTGATGTTAAAAATTTCATTGCGGGCGTTCGGACTCTCTCCGGCCCAAACGATCGCGCGTGCAATCAATGAGGCATCTACGGCTTGGCTCAGCACACGATAAGCCGCCTCGCTCCCCGGAAAACGAAGCGGCAATCCCAGCTCACGCGAAATAGCGGCGCATAAACAGCGATCACTGTTGTCAGGTTCATCGGATTTCCGGTTGCGAACCCGTACACGAAGCTGGGACGGAAGATTGTCCAGGTCCAGTTCCGCTCTGGCTGCAAGCCGGCCAAGTAATCCTGCTGAGCGTAATAAAAATTCGGCGGCATGTGGCGGGGATCTGTCTCCCGTGCCGGCGTCCGAAACGGCCCGAGATGGCTGCCATAGGCCTTGGCGCCTTGCAGAAGTGTCACGTGGCGAAGGTGCGGAGCAGTCCTATCCAGACCCTCCATCAAATTGCACAGCATAGCCAGATTCGGGGCGACTTCCTGGCCGCGCGTCGGGCGTGGCTGCCAAGCAGCATAAACCAGATGCGTGACCCGCTCGAGACCGGCGAGATTCTGTTGACAATTTGCCGTGTCGCACAGATCGACGGCGCGGTGCTCGATATGCCTGCCAAGCGAAGCGCTTCGGCGGCTAAGGCCGATGATCCTGGCGTTATCCGTGGCGGCACAGTGTTCAATCAGAGCCCGGCCGATGACGCCGAGTGCTCCCGCCACCAAAAGGGTTTTGTTTGGCAACTCATTCTCCTCTGCCCCCGTCCGGATCAGCGCCGGATTCCTCGCGCCCGGACGGCTAACGCGCCCCTTGCCAGAAGCGGCGAAGCCGCCACATTTTCTTCTTAGATCGGTTGGCAGGCAATCCAGTGGGAGGCTTCGTGGCGGCACTCAGGATTGGCACAGGATCTGCGTGGTGGGGCGACCGGATCGAGCCGGCACGGCGGAATGCCGAAGCAGGCGACCTTGATTATCTCTGCTTCGAAACTATGGCGGAGGCGACCGTTTCGGCGGCCCAAGTTCGCAAGCGGCGGGACCCGGATTTCCCCGGCTATGATACTTATCTCGATGACCGAATGCGCGCAGTCCTGCCCGGCTGCTTGAAACGCAGCACCAAAATTGTCACCAATCAGGGTTGGATCAATCCGGATGGGGCTGCCCTCCGCATTGTCGAGCATTGCCGCGAGCTCGGGGCCCCGGGTGTGCGAGTCGCCGCTATCTC
>JAFAHH010000414.1 GCA_019237355.1 Acetobacteraceae bacterium
CAGCTCCCGGGAGAACCAGTACTGGTACACGTGCGACTGCGAATCGACGCGCGCGCCGGGATAGCGGTTCCAATACCAGGTGCCGCCAACGTTGTCGCCCGCTTCCACCGCCCGTACCTTCAGTCCCTGCTCGCGCAGGCGATAGAGCTGATACATGCCAGCGATACCCGCGCCGATGATGAGGGCATCGAGGTGGGTGGCATTCGTCGGGCTGCTTGCCGACGGGGCAGCTTCGGTGGTTGCGGACATATCTCCTCCCTTTCAAGTTGGCAGGCACGCATTGCGCGCCACAATGCGAGCGACCGCGAGCCCGATGCATTCCCCCAGCTCGCGCGATTACCGGCGATAATTTAGCGCGCTCTCACGTTGGCTGGAATCGCCGGGCTCTTAATCCCCCAAAAGCACGACCCTCTCCCCATTCGGGGTATTTGCTCTTAATCGGCGACAGGAGGATCATGCCTGACTGAAGTATTCGTGTCGAGTAGTTGTGCAGACAGGCAGGGTGATAACCCGCAATTCTACCTCGCCATCGATATCCCCGGGGGCGATAGAAGATCTTGCCGGAATGAAGATTCCAGGTTATGGTTGCCATCAACAGGAATGAAGGGGCTTTAGTCCCTAAATTGCCAGACTACCGCCTTGCCGGTGACCTGTTCCAGATTTTCTCAGAACTCGTCTCGGCAGCGGGGTAGCTGAGCCCATTACGCGGTCGTGGAACCGTAAGTTCGCCCGCGATCGAATTAAAGCAAGAAACGGCGTGCCCCGTTGCTTTGCCGACCCTGGGGAGGACTCAAAATTGAGTTTGCACACGGCAGCGCTCGATTTGCTGCGGCGCCATAGTCGGGCGGACGGAACCGAGCGTGTGCTGCCAATCCGCTACTGCGATAATCAAGGTCCCGTCGCGATCCTCCTGGATGACTTCCTCGGGTCGCGCCCGTTCATGATCACTGGCAGCCGATGGCCCACCGAACGGCGGGATAGGGAGGAGTTGGAATGACCGCGAAACTCATCGAGCAAACCCACTCGGCGTACGCATATCCCCTGCTGATCCGCAGCCTGTTCAGCTCCGGGATGGCACGGGCTTCCGGGCACGAGATCGTCTACGCCGACAGGAAGCGAATGACCTATAGAGAATTTGGCGACCGGGTCGGCAAGTTGGCCTCCGGGCTGGCCCAGCTCGGCGTCAAGCCGGGCCATACCGTTGCGGTAATGGACTGGGACAGCCATCGCTACCTAGAATGCTTTTTCGCCGTGCCCATGATGGGCGCGGTGCTCCACACTGTGAATGTGCGATTGTCCGAAGAGCAAATCCTCTACACGATCAATCACGCCGAGGATGATGTCATTCTCGTCAACACGGAGTTCTTGCCCGCCCTGGAAGAGATCTGGGAGCGAGTCGAGGGGCACAAGAAACTTATACTTTTGAATGATACCAGCCAGGCGCCCGAGAGTTCGCTTCCGTTCGAGACGGAGTACGAAGCTTTGCTGGCTGACTCCGATCCCAAGTATCTATTCCCGGAGCTGGATGAGAATACGCGCGCTACGACTTTCTACACGACCGGTACCACAGGGCTACCAAAGGGCGTTTATTTCAGCCATCGGCAGCTCGTATTGCACACGCTGGCGATGCTCGCGACGCTGGCGGGAACTGGCCATGGCCGCTTCAACGACGGCGATGTTTACATGCCCATCACGCCAATGTTCCATGTTCACGCCTGGGGAATGCCCTACGCCGCCACAACTCTTGGCGCCAAGCAGATCTATCCGGGGCGCTATAGCCCGGATGCGTTACTGGACCTCATCGATCGCGAGAAGGTCAGCTTCTCGCATTGCGTGCCAACCATACTCCAGATGGTGCTGGCAAGCGCCAAGGCCAAAGGGGTCTCCCTTGCTGGCTGGAAGGTGGTCATCGGCGGCGCTGCTTTGCCGCAGGCACTCGCCCGGCAGGGGCTCGAAATGGGGATCGACGTGTTCGCCGGCTATGGGATGTCAGAAACCTGTCCGTTCCTGACATTGTCTCGCCTCGAGCCGCACATGGAGAATTGGGAGATCGAGCGCCAGATCGAGGTTCGTTGCAAAACCGGCCGGCCGGTTTCGCTGGTGCAGATTCGAATCGTTGACGACGCCATGAATGATGTTCCTCACGACGGAGAGTCCGCGGGGGAAATCGTGGTACGCGCTCCCTGGCTGACCCAGGGCTATCTCAAGGACCCGCAAAATTCCGAAAAGCTCTGGGCGGGAGGCTGGATGCACACCGGCGACATCGCCGTGATCGGGCCCGATGGCTATGTGAAGATCACCGACCGGCTGAAAGATGTGATAAAGACAGGTGGGGAATGGGTCTCGTCGCTCGATCTCGAGGACCTGATCCTCAAGCACCCGAACGTAGCCGAGGTCGCAGTAATTGGGATCCCCGATCCGAAATGGAGCGAGCGGCCGATGGCGGTGGTCGTGGCCAAACCTGGGTTACGGGTCACCGAGTCCGAGATCAAGGCGAATCTGCGCGAGTTTGCCGCGAAAGGCCTGATATCGGCGTACGCCGTGCCCGAGCACATTCTCTTCGTGGACGAACTGCCCAAGAGCAGTGTCGGCAAGATCGATAAGAAGGTGCTGCGCGAGAAACACCTGGAGTTGCGGCTGGGTGCGGCCGGAGGATCGTCGCAAATGAGTAAGGAATTAGCGGGAGGCAACGCGTGACGACCTATCTTGCGCCGGTGCGCGACATGAAGTTCGTGATCAACGACTTGGCGGATCTGCAGAGCCTTGTCTCGCTGCCAGGCTACGAGGAAGTGACGCCGGACTTGGCGGGGGCGGTGCTCGAGGAAGGGGCGAAGCTCGCGTGCGAAGTCCTCGGGCCGCTCAACAAATTGGGTGATCAAAGAGGCGCCACCTGGACTCAGGACGGCGTCCGTGCGGCTGAGGGATTCGGCGCGGCATATCGGCAATTCATGGAAAATGGCTGGAATGCGCTCAGCGGCGATCCTGAGTATGGCGGCCAGGGCCTGCCGGGATTGGTTTCGGCAGCCGCGGTGGAGATGTGGAATTCCGCCAATATGTCGTTCGCGCTCTGTCCGCTGCTCAGCGCGGGCGCCACGGAGGCAATCAAGGCGCACGCCTCCGATGAGCTCAAGGCTCGGTATCTGCCGCAACTGATCAGCGGCGAGTGGACGGGCACCATGAATCTCACGGAGCCCAACGCGGGTTCGGATCTGTCGGCGGTTCGGACCAGGGCCGTGCCCGATGGCGCGCACTACCGGATCTTCGGCCAAAAGATCTTCATTACCTGGGGCGATCACGACATGACTGATAATGTCGTGCACCTGGTGCTCGCTCGCCTTCCGGATGCGCCGGAAGGCACGCGCGGCATCTCGCTCTTCCTGGTGCCCAAGTTCCTGGTCAATGCCGATGGGTCGCTGGGCCAACGCAACGACGTGCATTGCACGTCGATCGAACACAAGCTGGGCATCCACGCCAGCCCCACCTGTGTCATGACGTTCGGCGACAAGGGAGGCGCGATCGGCTATCTCGTTGGCGAAGAAAACCACGGGCTGGCGCACATGTTCACGATGATGAACGAGGCGCGGCAGAAGGTTGGCATACAGGGGCTTGCAATTGCCGAGCGGGCCTATCAGGCGGCACGGGACTATGCGAAGGAACGCGTCCAGGGCCGTCCCGCTGGGTCGAAGACCGGCGACCGCGTGACGATCATCCACCATCCCGACGTCCGGCGCATGCTGCTCACCATGAAAGCGCAGGTCGAGGCCATGCGGGCGTTCGGATATAGCCTGGCCGCCGACATCGATGTCGCGCACAGGCATCCTGACGAAGCGGAGCGCCGGCGCCGCGAGGCGCGGGTGGATCTGCTCACACCGGTGCTCAAAGGCTGGTGCACCGAGCTCGGCGTCGAGATCGCCTCACTCGGCGTGCAGGTCTATGGCGGCATGGGTTACATCGAGGAGACCGGCGCCTGCCAATATCTGCGGGATTCGCGAATATCGCCAATCTATGAGGGCACAACGGGGATCCAGGCCGCCGATCTGGTTGGCCGCAAGCTGACCATGGACAAGGGTCAGCCGATGATCGCGCTTATCGCTGAGATGCGGAACGTGGAATCCCAACTCGACGCCGGCGATAACGCCGACTTCCCGGCGATCCGCGCCCAGTTGGCGAGCGGCATCCAGGCGCTGGAGCAAGCCTCTGAATGGGTGTTGCGAACGATCGGTAAGGACCCCGATGCAGCTCTGGCTGCGTCGGTCAACTATATGATGCTGGCCGGGTATGTCTGCGGGGGTTGGCAGATGGCACGCGCGGCACTGGCGGCACGGACGAAGCTGCGAGCGGGCGAGGATGAGGAGTTCTGTCGCGCGAAGATCGCAACCGCGAGGTTCTATGCGGAACAAATCCTACCCAAGGCGAGCGCGCTGCTGACCATCGTGAAAAGCGGCGCATCGACTGCGTTCGCCTTAGGCGAGGAGCAGTTCTGAGGGTCTCGCCTGCCTTCGCGAGCTTCGACCACAGTGGGGGGAACGATGCAGCGGGAATCAATGGAGTTCGACGTTTTGGTTGTGGGCGGCGGGCCGGCCGGCCTGGCCGCAGCGATCCGGCTGAAGCAGTTGTCGGCGGAGCGTAACCATGACGTCAGCGTCTGCCTGATCGAGAAGGGCGCAGAGATTGGCGCCCACATCCTGTCTGGGGCAGTGATAGACCCGCGGGCGATCAACGAATTGATGCCGGATTGGAAGGAGAGAGGCGCGCCGATCAGGACACCGGTGCAAGAGGACCGCTTCCTCTTCCTCTCCGAGCGCGGCGGCCGGCGGGTACCCAGCGTGTTCCTGCCTGGCTGTTTCACTAATCACGGCAACTACATCGTAAGCCTCGGCGAGGTCTGCCGCTGGCTCGGCAAGCAAGCAGAAGAGCTCGGGGTCGAACTCTATCCCGGCTTCGCCGGCGCCGAGGTGCTTTATGACGAGGGCGGCGCGGTGCAAGGGGTCGCGACCGGCGACATGGGCATCGGCCGCGACGGCAAGCCCACCGACGCCTATCAACCGGGCATGAATCTCATTGCGAAATACACTTTATTCGCCGAGGGCTGCCGGGGACATCTGGGCAAGCGACTCGAGGAACGATTTCGGCTGCGCGACGGGCGCGACCCTCAGGTCTATGGCATCGGGATCAAGGAACTTTGGGAGGTCAAGCCAGAACAGCATCAGGCCGGACTGGTGATGCACACCGCAGGCTGGCCGCTCGATGCCAAGACCTATGGCGGCTCCTTTCTCTATCACGCCGAAAACAACCAGGTTGCCGCCGGCTTCGTGGTGGGGCTGAATTACAGCAATCCTTATTTGTCGCCTTTCGAAGAATTTCAGCGATACAAGACGCATCCCTGGGTCCGCGGCTTCTTCGAAGGCGGTAGGCGCATCAGCTATGGGGCCCGGGCGATCACGGCAGGCGGCCACCAGGCGCTGCCGAAGCTCGTGTTCCCTGGAGGGGCGCTGATCGGCGATGATGCCGGCTTCTTGAATGCCTCGCGGATCAAGGGCTCGCATAGCGCCATCAAGTCGGGA
>JAFAHH010000540.1 GCA_019237355.1 Acetobacteraceae bacterium
TTGCAAGGCTCTGAATTGAAAGCGCAGCATCGCCTGCCGCCAGTTTAGCTGGCGACTCGCAGGAGCTTAACCATGGTCTAGAAAAGCCGAAAGCCGCCACCACGAGGATGACGGCCCCAAACTGCATCGTAGGTGATGCGCCCCTAACTGCCAATTAGGAGCATCACCCACATCGCACGATCCGGTCAAGCCCTTTTTGCGGCAACGGTGGTGCTCGTCCCGATGGTGGCGGTCCCTTCGGCTGAAGGGAGCCGATGTTAGACCGACGCCAGCTCGCTTTATGGCGAGGCCGGATCGCTGAGGAGTTTGCCGCCGACAATCTGACCAGATCGTACCGAGACGTGCTGCTTGCGCTAGGGGGATTTCAAAGCTGCAAGCACGGCATCTTCCCCGCCCAGGCAACCCTGGCGAAAGTCGCCCGGTGTTCCGTCCCGACCGTTCAGCGAGCTCTCGCTATGGGCCGAAAACTTGGCCTGATCGATTGGGAAACCCAATGGCGTCGGGTGGGCTGGCGGCAGGTGCGCACCACCAACCGCTATGTGCTCCTCCTACCGTCGACGCCGATCACCCGTGGGGTTCGCCAAAAAGCCCCGCCGCGCATAACCAATCAAATTGATCGAGGAAAAGGAAAACATAAAGATTCTAGAAGTTTAACGCATCGAAAGGCGCTGGATGAGCTGCTTCGAGAGGCTTCAGCGGTCCCGGACCTTCTAACACAGCGCCGACAAGCACTGCCCGGGATCCTGGTTGCCGCCCGCCAGCAGAGGATGGCCGAGTCGCTGCGCTGCTGAGGCAAAAGCTGACCCGCTCAGGGGTCAGTTAATAAGCCAAGAGTGCAACAGAAAGGGACGGAAATTGATCCTCTATAGGAGGACGAGAGCAACCAATTGTCTTCGCAAGCAGCTATGCGACCGGAAAGCCGCATCCTCTTCTGGAAGCACTAAATGAAATTACCCGCGGCCACGAGCACCCAAAAAGATGGCACCGACCGTATGTGGCACGAAGCTTTCAATTGGTCGGTCATCAGCAGTCTTCCGGGGCTTCGGGCGCTGGGCAATAACGACCGCGACAATTTCGAGCTCTTTCCCGAATGGATCGCAGCCAGCCGCGGCGATTTCAATCAGCCTGCGGCTGCAATCCTGCTCTGTCGAGCAAAAAATGGCCCGCCAAGGCGGGCCAGTTTGGGAATTGAGGATGAAACGCCTGCAGCGCCGAACCGCAGGTGGTTCTCGGATGCACCTCACGGCCGAGTCCGGCAAAGGCCCTTTCCGCCGCGTCCTAAGCCCGCTACGCGGCCTTCTCTAGGACCGCTCCTAGCACCCGGAAAGGCCATGTTTAAGCAAGGCTGCCGGGACTGCTCACGAGCGATAGCTCACTCGGGTCTGACGCATCGAAATTGGCGCAGAACGGCAGCAAAAAAGGTAGTTCTTAGCATTCGGCTCACGCGTAAAAGCTTGAAGTCGTGCAAGCTTCTCATGTTTTACGCGTAAGGTCTTCGACTGAGGGCAGCCCTCTAGCCGCAAACACCCGATCAAGCCCCTCCATCACGAGGCTGTGCATCCGCGTGTCTTCGTCGAAAGCAACGTGCCGGAGCTGCTTGTAAACCGGGAGCGGCAAGTAAAGGGTCTGCTGCCTGACATTCGGCCTTTGACTTTTGGTGCGGTCGGCAGACGTAGGACCCGCTTGCGGGGGTTGCACGGGCTCTGCACCTGCTTCGGGGCCGAACAGCGCATTAAGACGGGTGGGCTTAGGCTTGGCGCTCATGATGTGACTTTCTCCAGTCGGCTGGCGAGCCAGGCCCACAGCTCGCGGATCTCCTCGGCCGCCTTGCCATCCGGCTCATACTCGGTCACGCCCAGACCCGCGCCGTAGGCGTCCTGGTGCGTGTTGCGGCTCACCACGTGAACCGGACACACCATGCCAAGTATCCCGAGACCCGCCCGAGCCTCATTGATGCGAAAGCCCCGCACCGGCGTTTGCGTCAGAACGAAAGCCGCAGATTTGCTTAGGCGCTTAATGGTCGCAGCGGTGGGCGGGGTGGCCTTCATATCCGCCGCGGTTGGTCGGCAGGGAATCACACATAGATCGGCCGCCCGGATTGCGGCTGCTGTAGCCGGATCGTCGC
>JAFAHH010000926.1 GCA_019237355.1 Acetobacteraceae bacterium
TTTCGCGGCAGATTGAAAGCCCCATGCCCATTCCGTGTTCCTTGGTAGACACGAACGGCTGAAAAAGCCGCCCCCTAATCTCAGGGGCAAGCCCGGGCCCCATATCCGCAACCGAGACCTCGGCCATCTGCCCGGTTATCGAAGTCCTAATCGTAATCTCACGCCGGAGTGAACCCTCTACGGCTTCGATCGCGTTGCGCACGAGATTCAAAACCACTTGCTGAATTTGAATCTTATCGATGAGAACGGACGGAAGGCCCGGTTGTAGGCGGAAATGCACGCGGATTCCCTGTTCGCGGGCGCCAACCATCGCAAGCGCACTCGCTTCTTCAACCGCTTTATTCAGATCCTCCGGATGCCGCTCGGCCTCTCGGCGAGAGACGAAGTCTCGCAACCGGCGGATGATTGATCCGGCCCGGTTTGCCTGGCCGGCTGCCTTCTCAAGGGCGTCCAGTACCCGGGCACTCGAGTCTGGCGGGGTACTGACCGCGAGTTGCCGCGCCGCTTGCACGTAGTTGGCCACTGCCGTAAGCGGCTGATTGATTTCGTGCGCAATCATAGATGCCATCCGGCCCATCATATTCAGGCGGGAGACACGCAAGAATTCGGCGTGCAGGTCCTGAAGCCGCGTTTCGGTTCGTTGCACTTGGGTCAAATCCCGCAGAAAACCGGTAAACAGCCGGCGGCCTCCGGAGCGCATCTCGCCTATATGAAGTTCGATTGGAAACACCGACCCATCGGCACGCCGGCCAACCACTACTCGGCCGATGCCGATGATCCGGCGCTCGCCTGTGCGCAAATACCGGCTTAGATATCCGTCATGCTCTTCCTTGTACGGCGATGGCATGAGTAGGCGAACATTTTGTCCCACGACATCATATGCCTTGTAGCCAAAGAGGCGCTCGGCGGCCGCACTGAAGAATTGGATGGCGCCCTCTTCATCGATTGTAATGATCGCATCCGGAATGGTCTCAACGATCGAGCGTAATTGCTCTTCTCGGTCATCCAGCGCGCTCTGAGCTTCACGGTGGAAGCTGAGATTCCGGACCACGACAATCGTGGCATTTCGTGTTGCGTCGTTCAGCTCTAGCGTAGAGAGGTAGGCTGGAAAGGCCGAGCCGTCCTTCCGGAATGCCCTCACCTCCTGCCCCGGGCTGCGAAACCGTTCCAGTCCAGAATCATCGGCTTGCGCCGGCCCTAGCAGCAGACGAAAGCTCAGGCCCTGTAGCTCATCCGCGCCGTATCCGAATAGTTGAGACGCAGCCAAGTTGGTCGCGTGAATCAGCCCGCTGCCATCAACAAGAAGAATGCCGCTTTCCACTTAGCCTAGCTGGAGCCACTGGAACGGCCAAGAAGGCGTCACGCCGCCCCCGGCCGTGGAAACTGGGCCGCCCCCTTTTCTCGTTCAGGGGCCATCTTCGCCGCTTATCTTGCTCAAGATCTGACGGTTCGCCACACGGATTATATGCGCGCCGTGCAGAGTGATGGCCCCCTTCTGCTTCAGGCCACTGAGCACCCGGCTGACCGTCTCGAGGGTAAGCCCGAGATGGTCGGCAATGTCGTTTCGGGTCATAGGAAGGTGTACTTCACCGGGTTCGCGCGAGGTTCGCTCGTGCATCTCCAGCAGGAATGTCGCAACCCGCTCGACGGCCGTTTTCCGGGCGAGTAGCAGCATGCGCCGCTGCGCTGCCGAAAGGCTGTCGAGCATCATCAATCGAAGTGAGCGGGCCGCAACCTGATCATACCTTGTAGCATCCTCAATTGCCCGCCTGGGGTAAGAGACCAGCACCGTGTCGGCGAGTGCTTCGGCCGTGTAGAAATGGGACTCGATACCATCCCAACCAAATACATCACCGGGCAACACAAACTCCCCGATTTGGCGCCTACCATCCTGCATCGCCTTGCAGGTCCGAACCGCACCAGAAATTACCTTGAATATATGCGTCGCGTGGCTGCCCTCGCAGTAAATCTCTGCATCTCGCCGTATGCAGACTGTCCGGCCTGTGACATTGGCGAATGGAGCTCGTTCCACTCTTTCCCGAGGCAAAGCGGGGAAGGCGGCTGGACGGGCAGGTCGGCGTGTTTCGGAAACTCCGGTCCCCATCCTTGGGCTCCTTTTGCGCCAAACTGTGCACCCATGGTAGGACAATCTCAGCTCGGCAGAAATCCGGTTTAGTACGTATAGGGAAATGTACTTATGGTGATTCTCTTATTTCGCCTATGGGCTCAAATGAAAGTCATTGCGAAGGCCACGACAACTCCGGAACCAGGCTGTATAGGAGTTCCGGCTCCTTGTAGCCCTGGCTCTTCTGGCGCTCCGGAAGACGCACTGGCTCGCGTGGGAGAGCGTCATAGGGGACGTGCTTTAGTATATGGGAGATGATATTTAGGCGCCCCCGTCGCTTGTCATCGGAGCGAGCCACGTACCATGGAGCCCAAGGGGTACTCGTTGCCTTGAACATGTCGTCCCTCGCACGCGAATAATCATACCAGCGGCTGTAGGATTTTAGATCCATAGGCGACAGCTTCCATATTTTCCGCCCATCATTGATTCGAGCTTCCAACCGTCGCGTTTGTTCCTCCTGGCTGACCTCGAGCCAATATTTCAGCAAGGTAATTCCGGAGTCCACGATGGCCTTCTCCACAACCGGCGTAAGCTCGAGGAATCGTTTCACCTCCTCTTCGGAACAGAACCCCATTACCCGCTCGATGCCGGCGCGATTGTACCAGCTGCGGTCGAAGATCACGATCTCCCCCGCGGCAGGCAGGTGAGGTAGGTATCGCTGCATGTACATCTGCGACTTCTCGCGCTCGGTCGGCGCGGGAAGGGCGACGACTCGAAACACCCGCGGGCTCACTCTCTCAGTGATTGCCTTGATAACCCCGCCTTTTCCGGCGCCGTCGCGCCCCTCGAACACGATGCAAATCTTCAAGCCTTTGTGCACCGCCCAGAGCTGCAATTTCACCAGCTCGACATGCAACCGGGCCAACTCGCGCTCATAATCCTTTCGCTTGATCTTGCCGCTCGAGTACGTAGACACGGCGACATGATCATCTTGTGTTTCGCCCGTTTTCGCTGCACCCATGGCGCCTCCTCTTGCGATGCAACGCATTGCCGAATGTCGCGCGCCAGACAACCCAGGTCGCGCCTATGCTGCGCGTGCGGGGCTGGGCCGCTCCGGCGATTAGCTACCCACATAGCGTGCCAGCGCTCTCGCAGGAGCAAACAATTTCATTTGTACTGGCCAAAGATTCTCGTCTGATCATGGGTCAGGATACCCGGATGCGCTTGAGTTTAATCGCTTGCCAGACGAGCAGCCCCGGCACGCCCAGAGCTAGCTCGCGCACGCGGCGGATCAGGGATATGGCTAACGCCTGATCCGGGGCCAGTCCGAACAAGCCGCCAAGCGCTACAAACGCTCCCTCCTGCGCACCGAGTGCGCTGGGCATTAGGAACGCGGCGCCGCGAACCATATCGACCAGGCTCTCGATCACCACCGCCTGCGGCACCGTTATCCGCTTGCCGATGAAGTACGCGGCAAGCCAAACCTCGCCGGCACCGAACACCCAGCTCAGCAAATGAAGCCCGACGGAGGCGGCCAGCCGCTGCCGGCGCCGGTATAGCCGGCGAATGGTATGATCCATCGCCTCAGCATAGGCGCGCGGCTGTTGGTTCTGGCCGAGTGCGAGCATCTCCAGGACTCCCACAATCCGGGTAAACATTCCTTTCTTCTGCGCGACGTAGAAGCCGAATATCAGCGCTACCAGCAGGCCGAGTGCGGCGCTAAGCCGCCAAATCAGGTCCCCCTGGCCGCTAGCAATCAAAGCGAGACCAATAAGGCCGATTGCCGCGAAGCCCGACTGTGCATAGACCGTGGCCGCCAGATCCACCACAGCGATGCCAATCGCAACCGGTCCGGGCACGCCCGTTCCAGCATGGAGGTGCCCGCGAAGCAGCTCGCCCCCAACCTGCCCCAGCGGGATCAACGCGTTTACAGCCTCCCCACACCAGCGAAACAGCAACAGTCGCGCAAATGGCCGACGTGTCCGGGTCGGCATAAGCACCTGCCAGCCAAGGGTATCCAAGGCCATCGGGAGCAAATGGTACGCCACCACGCCCGCCGGCCCAAAGCCCGCTGCCGCAAACGAAGCTGCTATTTGCCCGGCTCCGCCCCAGGCAATGAGGCTGGCGAACCCGATTACCCCGAGGGCCCAGGCGACATAAAGCAATCGCCTCAGCAAGCCGGTGCCGTCGCCCGCGGCCCATAGCCGTACGCTGCCATCACTTCCCCAAGCTCAAGCTGCAACCAGGTTTCATCCAGGCCGTACTCAGCGAGAGTGTGACGGGTATTGCTGCGGTACCGCTTGGCTTCAGCGATGGCCGCATCGAGCCGCGCGGCAAAACTGCGATCTATATGAAAGCCGAACCGCGCATAGATGCACTCGACCGTTGCTTTCGGGTCCGCTACAAAATCCTCGTATCTCACAAGAATGTAGCGGTCCTGAGGTATCGCGGGGGCCTCCGCCAACATATGCCGATACCACGAGGCCCCGAGCCGCGCATATGCTCGGGTTTCGGGGGACACTTTGCCAATTTCCGGCGAATGGACCTGCCAGGTGGGCATGTTGAGCAGAGAGGGGATCGCCTCCGCCGGGTGCCGTACGAGGTGGATGAAGCGGGCCTCCGGGAACGCCCGCCTCAGCGCCCGGATCCGGCCGAGCGAGCAGGTGCTTTTGGTAAGCGCCGTCCGGCCGTGGCCGGCGGCAAACAGGATGCGCTGCAGGCTCTCGCGAAAGAAGCCCACCACGCGATCGGCCTCATGCAGCGGCAGCGCATCGGCGAAGCCAATAGGCGGCAAATCCTGAAAGTAGGGAAACAGGAGGTAGAGGGCCTCGGTAACAAGCGTGAATATATATAGTGCCTCGTCCTCTTCCGGCAGGTTTAGACGCATAGTATGCCGACCGTCCCAGCCGCCAAAAGCCCGGCGACCGATCGCCTCGGCGAACCGGTGGCCGCGCCTGCCAAATGCGCGGTCTATCCGTCCCGCCGCCTGAATCAACTTCAGCCAGGTGACCGCGGAAAAAATCATTTCATACATCAAAAGCGGCTTGAAGCGCGCCGAGTCTAGGCTTAGCAGCCGTTGCATAAACGTGGTGCCGCTCCGAGGCGTCGCCACAATGAACACCGGAGCTTCCACCGGCTGGCGGCGCCATCCGGCGAAGAAAAGCTGGTCGAGTAGACGCCCGAAAGCGAGGAAGCACCAGAATACTAGGAACAACAGGGTGAAGCCGAGCACGATCACCCAGCGCCTCAGCACGAATGGCCGACGAAGTAGGGCGGTCCTGAGGGCTTTCCGCAACGTCTCGAGATGCAGGTACACGGCCGGGCGTTATGTCATGGTCGCAGTGCGACTTCGTGCGTTCGGCGATCGCCGCGGCCCGTCGTCAGGCTGGACCGGGAATCCGTGCGGGTCACGCAGCACTTTGGTGATCTCGGAACAAGATCATGATCTCGTGATACCGGCCTTCGAATCAACCTGCTGATAGCTGCGGCGGGATTGGGTTCTCGCCCCGGCTGTGGCAGCCGGGCTGTAGCCTAATCATCCCGTAACAGCGCGGGCAAGCTAAGTTGCATCAGAACGAGCTTCTGGTGCGGGCTCGACCGAGATTGCCGCGCAGCATTGCTCGAATTGGCGACCGCCGATATCTGAGCAGCCATTTCCACTCGCCTCACTCGAAATTCCTCGTCGGGCCTTTGGGGGATCGGACGCCCGCACCAGCACTGATCGCGGGACTTCGCCCCCGATTGCCTAGGCCTAGCCGGACGAACGGCGGTTCCCCGTCCTCGCGATTATCGGTAATTGCACCCGGAATGCCTGGCGCGGATCAGGCGTTCTCCACAGCATTACCTTGCGGCGGAATCGGCCCCTTTGGCTTAACGACGTAGGGTGGCTGGTCTTCGGGCGGCCTCTCAGCGGGCGGCGGCACCGGCTCTCCAGTCAGCTCCGGCGGGGGTTGCTCGCGCGGCGAGCTGACCGGCTCAGTGGGCGGCGGCGGGAGGTGCTGATCGCCTTGCGCAAGAGGCGGCGGCCCAGGCAAGGTGCCCGGCGGCAAAGGCGCGCGGCGACCAGGCATCTCGCGGGTCGCCTCCCGAATGTTCTCGTCCAGTACGGGATCAGGCCTGTCCACCATTGTCTTATTTCCCAGTATCCACAACTGACCACGATACCTTCACAATGCCCGGGCGGTGGGCGAGTTCTCTGGCAAGACGCTCGGGAACCGCTTTGCGGAATTGCAGCTCGTAACGCATGGCGGTTCGGCAACAGGCTGGCTGATAGACCACTTCCCAAGATCGCACCCGAACACCGAGGCGCTGAAGCTCACCCTCGAGTTCCGCCTCGCTCGGCCCCTCAGCGCCCGACTCGACGCAAAGCGTTCCGATCCGATCCGGAT
>JAFAHH010000970.1 GCA_019237355.1 Acetobacteraceae bacterium
CTCAGAACCATCCTGTTTGCCCTGCCGAAGGTGCTCAACTACACGGCCTTCCGCGTCCCGGTCTTTCGTGAGCGACTGAGGCAACGCGACGTCGCCGCGTGGATCGGCCTGCAGGATGGCAGCATCGGCCGCATCGTAGAGATCCGGAGCGGAAGATTCCGGGCCCGTTCGGGCACGGCGGCCCAGGCGGAAGTGGCCATGGTGTTCAAGGACGTCGCGACCGCCTTGAAATTCCTGCTGCCCAATCGCGATCAGGGCGAGATTGTCCACGCGGCCAAGAACTTCAAGGTGGTTACTGCCGGGCCGGACGAAACGCTGGTCTGGTTCACGCAGACTCTCAACGTGAGCGAGACCGCGGGTCTGCGCATGGGGACACCCATGCCCGACGGCAGCCGCCGCTACACAACTTGCACCAACGGCGGTCCCCTATTCGTTTACGTCAAGAACGGCCGGATCGTGCGGGTCACTCCGATCGAGTTCGACCGTAACGACCCGCCTACCTGGGTGATCGAAGCCCGTGGCCGCAGATTCAGCCCGCCGCGCCGCGGCTCGGTGGCGCCACACGCCCTGACCCTGAAATCCCTGGTCTATTCGGACAAGCGCATCCTTTGCCCGATGAAGCGAGTGGATTTCGATCCCAACGGCGAGCGCAATCTCCAAAACAGGGGCAAGTCCGGCTATGTGCGCATCAGTTGGGACGAGGCCTTGGACATCGTCGCCAAAGAGATCAACCGACAGAAGCGTATCCACGGCCCCGGTTCGATCACCTTCCCCATGACGTCTCACCACCAGTGGGGAAACGTCGGCTACTACCTCAGCGCGCTCATGCGTTTCGCCAATCTGATCGGCTTCACTCGGGTCGCCGCCAACCCGGACAGCTGGGAAGGCTGGTACTGGGGTGCCATGCACCATTTCGGCAATTCGATGCGCGTTGGCGTGCCTGCGGGCTATGGCGGGGTCGAGGATTGCCTCAAGGAAGCCGAGATGATCGTCTTCTGGTCCTGCGATCCCGAAAGCACCAACGGAGCCTATGCGGGGTTCGAGGGCACTCCGCGGCGCCTGTGGGCCAAGGAACTCGGCATCGAGTTCGTTCATATCGACCCGCACTACAATCCTACGGCCCAGTTGCTGGGCGGACGCTGGATCCCGATCCGTCCGCAGACCGACGCGGCTCTGGCGCAGGCAATCATGTACGTTTGGGTCAGCGAAGGCCTTCACGACCAAGACTATGTAGCCACCCGCACCACCGGCTTCGATGAATGGAAGTCGTACCTGCTGGGCGAAACCGATGGCATCCCCAAGACTCCCGAATGGCAGGAGGGAGAGACCGGCGTTCCCGCCAAGGATGTGCGCGCCCTGGCCCGCATGTGGGGCCGCAAAAAGGTATATCTGGGTATCGGAATGAGCGGTGCGGGATTCGGCGGCGCGGGCCGCGGCGCGACGGGCGCGCAGTGGGCGCGCTGCATGATCATGATGATGGCCATGCAGGGCTGGGGCAAGCCGGGCATTAATTTCGGCAATCTCCAGCTCGGCGCCCCGCACGACCTGCATTTCTACTTTCCGGGCTATGCGGATGGCGGGATTTCCGGTGACCTCGCATGGACCGGCAATGCGCTGAACAACTATCAGCGCATGCCGCATGTCCTGACAATGAATCCGGTCAAGCAGATGGTGCCGCGCCAGCAAATGCCGGACGCCATCGTCACCGGCCACGCTACCGGTTACGTTTGGGACGGCACGTCCCAAGAGGCGCAGTTCGCGCCGTTCACCTATCCGATGCCGGGCTATTCGCCGATCCACATGATCTATCGCTACGGCGGCTCGGCTCTCAGCACGGCCACGAAATCGGGGCGCTGGGTGGACGCTTACCGGCACGAGAGCATCGAGTTCGTGGTCAACCAGTCCATCTGGATGGAGGGGGAGGCCCAGTTCGCGGACATCATCCTGCCGGCCTGCACATCGCTGGAGCGCTGGGATATCGGCGAATGGTCGAACTCCGGAGGGTATGCACATCACGGGGTTGCGTCCGTCAACCATCGCGTCGTCACCCTGCAGCACAAGTGCATCGAACCCTTGGGCGAGTCGCGATCGGACTACGATATCTTTACCGCTATCCTGACCCGGTTGGGGCTGGGCGCGATCTTCACCGAGGGATGCGGTGAGCTCGACTGGGTCAAGCGGGTGTTCGATTCGTCGGATCTGCCCGACCATATTTCCTGGCGGAACTTCTGCCGCAAGGGATACTTTGTTGTGCCGCCCGAAAAACCGGGGCTCCGCCAGCCTGTGGACATGCGCTGGTTCGCCGAGGGCCGGCGCAAGGATCTGCCGGAACCCCATCCGCTGCCGTCGCAATTCGCCGAAGAGTTCGGCATGGGGCTGCAAACGCCGAGCGGCAAGCTGGAATTCGTGCCAGAAATACTCAAGCGCAACACGGCGGACAATCCCGATCGTCCACCGCTCAACCGCTACTTCCCGTCCTGGGAGGGGCTGCGCAACACCGAACAGGCAGGGCGCTATCCACTGCAGATGATCGCCACCCACAGCCGCTACAGCTTCCACACTTACGGCGACGGCAAGAATAGCGCGGTCAATCAGGTGGAGGACCATCGCGCCTTGATTGCTGGCCATCGCTTCTGGTTGCTGCGGCTCAACCCCGCCGATGCCGCCGCCAGGAGCATTGGCCATCGTGACCTGGTGAAGATCTTCAACGACCGCGGCGCGGTGATCTGCGCGGCGGACATTTCGCCTCTCGTAACCCAAGGCGTGGTCAAGGCGTATGAGTCCAGCGCCGTGTTCCAGCTCACCGAAGTTGCGGGAGAAACCGTTGAGATCGGCGGGTGTCTGAACATGCTCACTCCCGACCGGTCGCAAACCCGCGGCACCAGCAGCATGGCCCCCAATTCCTGCCTGGTGCAGGTCGAGAAGTGGCGGGGGGCCGAAGCATTCAAGCCCGCCCTCGCAGCGTGAGGAGGCAGCCGTGAGCAAGTGGAACCTGATCATCAACGTCGGCCGCTGCGAGAACTGCTACAACTGCGTCATCGCGAACCGCGACGAACACGTCGGCAACGACTTCCCGGGCTATGCGGCGCCGGCCGCTGCCGTCGGCGACAGCCCAATCCGCATCCTGCGCCGCGTGCAGGGCACCGCGCCGATGGTGGAAACTACGTATCTGCCGACGATGTGCAATCACTGCGACGACGCGCCGTGCATTCGCTATGCCGGCGACGCCATCCGTAAACGCGACGACGGCATTGTTATCATCGATCCGGTGAAGTCCCGGGGCCGCAGGGACATCGTCGACTCCTGCCCCTATGGGGCAATCGTCTGGAATGAGGAGCAGCAGGTGCCGCAGACCTGGATCTTCGATGCCCATCTGCTCGATCAGGGATGGCGTCAGCCCCGCTGCCAACAGGCCTGCCCAACGGATGTTTTCGAGGCGGTGAAACTTGACGACGCCGCCATGAAGCAAATGGCGGCGAGGGAAGGGCTCAAGGTGCTCGAGCCCGACCTCGCGACCAGGCCCCGCGTTTGGTACCGGGGGTTGGAACGGTGGGAGACCTGCTTCGTCGGCGGCAGCGTAAGCGCCAAGATTGCCGGGGTGATGGAATGCGTCCAGGGAGCCAAGGTGACCTTGTCCCAGGGAGGCGAGCTCCTAGCCACGACGGCCAGTGACGGTTTCGGCGATTTCCGCTTCGACAATTTGCCCAGAGATGGAGGCGCGTATCGTGTTGAAGTGTCCCATGCCCATGGCATCGCCTGGCGCGACTGTATCCTGGGTGAAAGCGTCTATCTGGGCGAACTGAGGCTGCTTCGAACCGAAGAAACCGTGGAAGCGGGAGCTGAGGCGGAGGGCCGTGAAACTCCGTTGTCTGAAACCGTATGACCGAGCAATCCGGCCGTCTGAGCGCGGGGTGCCATTGCCGGTTCAACGCAGGGGAATCGCATTTGACGAATAGTGCCGGCGGCGCGGGCTGAGATGTTCTTTGGGGGCTCCTGAGACGAAACGGGGAGACCTCGCATGACGGGGAGACCTCGCATGAGAGGGGCTGAAAGGGGGGAGGCGAATGTCCAGGGGCAAGGGGTGGGCGGCCGCTTGTCGTGTATTGCTTGCGGTGGGCGTGGCGCTGCTGCTCGGCAGCGCCGGAATGGCATCCGCGCAGGAGATCGAGCCCAACGATTTTTTGCCGTTGCCGGACGGCACCAACATCAACCTCAATTATTTCGTTTACGGGCACCAGGGCTCGTTCATCACTCCCGACGGGACGAACGTTCCGAGCAGCAGCGCTAACGCGTTCATCGGTGTCGAGCGATTCGCTCGCTTCCAGTATCTCTTCGACCATCCGGCCGGCTTCCTGGTGGCCCAAGCCTTCGGCTCGTTCGCGAACCCGACGGTCGGCGGCATGAACCTCGGCAGCGTGACCGGTGCATCCAACTTCAACCTTGCGGGCTTCTTCTGGCCGTACGCGGACTTCGACGGGAAGCAATACTTAGTCATCGGAGCGTACTTGTATCCCCCTACCGGTACCCATAACAGAAACCGGCCGCTCAATTTCGCCGCTCTGTACCAGCCCAACGGTGAGTCCAACTGGACCGGCGACCTTCAGATCGGCTGGGAGCACGGCATCGGCGAGCAGTTCTCCTACGACGTGGCCTTCGACGCGCGCTTCTTCGGCGATACCACCGGGCCGATTCAGCCGGGCATCCCGCTGAGCGTCAAGACGTATC
>JAFAHH010000982.1 GCA_019237355.1 Acetobacteraceae bacterium
CAACGGGGGAAAGACCATCAAAGTCCTGGCACGGCAGGCGTGGGCTTTCCACCTGCAGGGGCGCGCGGGCGAGGCGCGCGCGGCGCTGGAACGAGCGCTCGAGCTCGGGCGTCCCGCTGGCTACATCCGCACCTTTGCGGATTTGCCGGGGCTTGCTCCCGTGATCGGGGAACTTCGCGCACGCCGGAGAGCGCACAAGGTGATCGACAAGCAACTGGACACCTACCTGCAGCTCATCCTGGCGGCGATGCAACCCATGGCAGCACAGGCCGTGTCGACCGATGAGCTGATGAAGCGTGAGGGGCTGGAGCCGCTGACCCCGCGCGAATTGCACATCCTGCGCCTGCTCGACATGGAACTCACTAACCAGGAGATCGCGCGCGAGCTGGTGGTCACGCCCGGCACGGTCAAGGTGCACACCAATAACCTCTACCGCAAGCTCGCGACGAATAACCGCCGTTCCGCCGTAAGTTTCGCCAGAGCGCTGGGCCTGCTGACTTCCACCCCGGCTGAGCGGGCGTAAGCGGTGCTTGCGGGAGGCTTGACCCGTGGCGCGGGTGCAGAGAGGTGTCCCCGCTCGCGCTGCTTGACTCGAGAACGAGAAAGGAAACGATCATGGCGGAATTGCACCCTCCAGGTGAGCAGGTCAAACCCCCGGCGCCGGCCATTAAAAGAGCCGGCGCGGCTGCCCTCGTGATTGTCCAGGCCGGGTGGATTTTAGCGGTCATGGACTACACCCTCTACTTCTTCGCCTTACCGCTCATCCTGCAGGATTTGAAGATCAGCGTGCCCGGCGCCGGGTTCATCTTTTTCCTGTCGCTGCAGGGGACCTTTGTCGGCAGTCTCGTCGTTCCGCTGCTGGCCGATGCCTTTGGCCGCAAGCCGGTGCTCATGGGGACGGTGCTGCTGTATGCGATCACCTCAGGGGTGGTCGCCTTCGCGCCCTCCGCAGCATTCTTGACGCTGGCGCGCTTCTTCGTCACCTTCGCGACGGGCGGCGAGCAGCCCGTGGGGGCTACCTACATCGCCGAAGTCTGGGACGCGCGCACGCGGGGGCGCGCGCTGGGCTTCATGCAGAGTGGATTGGCGCTGGGAACGCTGCTGGCCTCCCTCCTGCTGGCAACGGTCGGGGCCTCCTTTGGCTGGCGGCCCCTGTTCCTCATCGGCATCCTGCCGGCGGCCCTGGTGCTTGTGATGCGCTTCTGGCTGCCAGAGTCCCGCACGTGGGCGGACTCGCGCGAAGAACGGCACCGGAGCGCCCGGGCAAGCAACGGGGAAGCCCGACAGCGCTTTTCCCTCGCTCAGTTGTTCGCCCCCGACCTGCGCAAGCTCACCATTCTCGGGACGATCCTGCTCATCGCCGCCAATGCGACCAACGGCGGCATCTTCGCCTGGGCGCCGACCTTCCTCAAACAAGAGCGCGGGCTGGATATTGCCAGCGTGGGATGGTACGGCATTGTCCTGGCGCTCGGTCAGCTGGTTGGCTACAACGTCTGTGGATGGCTTGCCGATACACTCGGACGGCGCCGGGCACTGGCCCTCTATTTAAGCCTGGGCATCCTCTCCGTGGTCGCCTTCGGCCTGGTCACCAATCTCCCGCTACTGGCGGGCGCGACGTTCCTGGTCGGCTTCAGCCTGAGTGGCATGTTCGCAGGGCTGATCATCTTTCTCTCAGAGCTCTTCCCCACGCGGGCGCGGGCGACGGGTATGGGCTGGTGCCTGGGGATCGGGCTGTTCTTCTTTGCCCTGGTCCCGCTGGTCATTGGCCTGCTCGCACCGACCATCAGCTTCGGCCTGCTCTTTGCCACGATCACGCCTGCCGCGTGCGTCGCCGGGTTGATCACCCTGCTCTTCGTACCTGAGACGAAAGGGCGCGAGTTGGGATAGGACAATGGGGAAGGACCGGTCTTCCAACAAGTATACCCTTTCTCTACCCGGTGGGGAATTGCCTTCCCGCGCGTTTTCGACTACCCTGATTATCGGGAGCAATGTCTTCATTAAGGGTTGAGTACATGCAGACACAGCAGGAGGCGCCGGTTACCGATGCGTTGCGCCCACAGCCGGGGTCGGATGTCGAGCGCGTCTACGGGATCAGCGATTGCGTCATCGCGGTGGCGTTCACGCTCATCCTCGTCAACATCCACCTGCCGCCGGAGGGGTTGAGCGAGTCGCAGCTCAAGAGCTTCATCACGCAGCACCTCCTGCCCGACCTCCCGCTGTATCTCGCCACCTATGTCGTCGTCGCCAGTTCCTGGATCTCGCACTACCGCGTCTTCACCTATGTGAGGCGCTCCAGCAGCCTGTTCATCGCGCTGAACGTGCTATTCCTGGCTTCGATCGTTTTCCTCCCCGTCCCGGTCGCTTTTTTCTACCAGTACGGCAACCAGGCGGGGAGCCTGCAGCTGTTCGCCTCCACGCAGCTGGTCACCAGCGCGGCGCTTCTCCTGATGTGGATCGTCGCCAGGACAGAGGGCCTGCTGGACCCCGAGACGCCCCCAGAGTTCCTGCGGTACACCACCGCCCGGCTGGTCGTCATCCCGCTCGGCACCCTGCTCACCATAGGCATCGCCTTCTTCAACGTCTGGGCTGCGGAGGGTATCTATCTCTTCTTCTACGTCCTGGGGTGGTTCCTGCGCCACCTCTATTACCGCCACCACCCCGGGTCGGGCTACCTGGGGGGGACCGTCCGCATGTGTTCGATCACTGACAACATGACGGCGGTGGCGATCACGTTTCTGATCGCGACTATCACGGGCACCTTGCTTTCCAATATTCACCAGCCCTTCTCCGCGGCGCTCAAGGCGGTGCTGGGGGTGCTGCCCGCCTACGGGCTCAGCCTGCTCATCGTGGGGTTCTACTGGCTCTCGCACCACCGCATCTACCTGGTCATCAGGCGCCACAACATGACCCTGATCTGGCTGAACTTCGCCTTCCTGCTGTTCATCGAGCTACAGCCGCTCCTCAACGCGCTGCGCGCCTCCTATCCGCAATCGCAGCTGACGGCGGTCCTGTACGCCTCCAACCAGGCGTGTACGGGCCTGATGCTCCTGGCGGCCTGGTTGTACGCGGCCAGGGGGCGCCGGCTGGTAGACAAGTCGCTAGAGAGGCCGCAGGTCGTCTCCATCGCCATGCGCGCCCTGCTCCCCCCTATGGTCTTTATCCTCTCCATCGCCGTCGTCTTTTTCCGCAACGGCTACGCCCTCTACCTCTGGCTGCTGGTGATCGTCGTCGAAGTGGCCCACCTGCTCTACCGGCGCGTTCGGCACGCCAGCCACACGAACTGAACGGCGGTCTGGACGCCGGTAGCTGCCAGAAAGAACCTCGATAGCCGGGCCACCAGGGTGCTATGTGACCAGGTCCCGCACGGTCAGCCCGAGACTGCGATCGGAAGACCAGGGGGCCGGGGGCGCCAGCACGAAATGAGCGAGGGCCAGGAGCGTAAAATCGTACTGGCCGCGCATGCCGGCGAAAGCGCGCCAACTTGCCTCTCGATCCGCTTTGAGCGGCACTCCGGCGCTGCTCAACTGCGCGCAGGCGTCGTCGTACTCCGCGCGCGTCACGTGGATCGAGCCGCTCGAAGGAAGGGAGGGGCCAGGCGGGATACCCACGTCGGAGGCGATCTCCGCGAGCGTGCGGCAGCCGGCCAGGAAGCAGAGCTGCACCCAGGGAACATCGCGCCGCTCCACGGTGGAGGAAAAGAGCGCGCAGGCGTCCAGGATGGCTCCCGCCGTGGTAATCCACGAGGTGCGGCCCACGACGGAATGATAAAAGATGACCTCCGTATTCGAGATATGCGTCTCAGCCATATCTGTGAACCACTCCTCCCAGGTGTGCCAGAACCCGTCGAGTTCCTCGTCCAGGCCCAGGCGGTACGCCTGCTCGAGTATCCTGACCCCCGAGGGAGGAGCGCCGAAGCGGAAGGCCACCCGCGTCACCTCTTGCTCTCGCTGCGAATAACTCGCGTAAACGGTGGGCAAAAAGGTGATGAGCAGGCCCACGATGCCCAGCCCGATGATCCCCGCTATGATATAGAGCGTTTCCTGGACCGTCCCCCGCGGCGCCAGAAAGCCCTCGGTGGTGAGGGATGCCCCGCTCAACGTGATCGCTGTTCCTATCGAGGAAGCACCAACAGCCCAGAACATGGCGGTGAAGCCGACAATCAGCAGGATGACCCAGGTGAGCGGCAGCATCATCACCGAGATAGGGGCGTAGAGCGCGGCGGCCGACTCGCGCAGCGGCTCGGAGCCGGAGCGCAGAGCCAGGCGGAACAGGCGGAAGGTGAGGCGAAACACGGCGCGCGAGAGCCGCACTTTTTTGCGCCCCGGGAGTACGGTCTGCTTGATGGCCGAAAAGAGCGTGCCCAGGGTAATGACGAGGCCGAGCACAAAGACGATGATTTGCACTACGATCATGCTGCTCTTGCTGCCCTCCTTTCCCTCCTCAGCTCGCCACCAGGAAGCCCGCCTGGCCTCACTGCAGGGCGGCGGTCAGGCGAGAGACGTTCTCGTAGAGCTTCTCCTTGAGCGAACGGGCCTCCCACTCCCCCAGGTCGACCGGCTTCGACCTGAGCAAATTGCTCGCCTCGACCTTGCGCAGGTCCCTCACGACGCTCTCGCCGTAGCAGATCAGCGTCACCTCCAGGTTGAGCTGGAACGAGCGTATGTCCAGGTTACTCGAGCCGATCACCGCGATGTCGTCGTCGACGGTGATGTGCTTGGAGTGCAGCAGCACGGGGGCTCCGTACTGGTAGACCTTCACCCCGGCTTTGAGCAGGTCCTCGTAGTAGGAGCGCTCGGCGTGGCTCACCAGGAACTGGTCGCTGACCTCCGAGTTGACCAGGGTCACATCCACACCGCGCTGGGCAGCGCTGGTCATGGCCGTCATCAGGGCGTCATCGGGCACGAAGTAGGGATTGGTGATCACCAGCCTCTGCCGCGCGGCGTGGATGAGCGAGGTGAACAGCTTCAGGTTGTTCTCATCCTCGAAGCCGGAGCCGCTGGGCAGCACCTGGCAGAGCACCTCGCCGGCGGCCTTCAGTTCGATGGCGACCTCAGGGGCGCTCTGGCGGGTCAGCAGGACGCCGCACTCGGAGTACCAGTCGGTGGCGAAGGC
>JAFAHH010000146.1 GCA_019237355.1 Acetobacteraceae bacterium
GCGCTGCAGGCCAGATTGACGGAGTATGGGGTTATGATCCAGAGCAGACGATGAGGCTCTATCGCGCTGGCCCGCTGCCATGGGCAGCGCGGGCTGCATCGCGCTGGGCCTGCGCCGTGGCCGGAAGCGGCACGGCGCGGTCGGCTACATCGGCCGGGACGAAGTAATCCTCAACGCGGCTGGCAAAGTGCCGGGCTCGCTTGAGAACCACCGGCCAGACGCCTCCTTCACGCCGGAGGCATTGACCGCATCGGCTTGCCATCCCGGCTTCATCTTGGCCCAGCTTGCTTGGGCTTCCGATCGGTCTAGTACAGCGTTTCCATGAAACGACTCCTATCATCACGCTGCCTCGGCGATCTTGTAGGTCCATCTATGGATAATGGGGTCGCGGTTGAGGTCGCCTAGGTAAGCAAGGATTCTTGCCTTGAGCTCGGCCTTCGATGCGACACGGATCTGCCGGAGTATGGAGCGGGCCATCTTGGAGAAGAGGCCTTCGATGAGGTTGAGCCATGATCCGTGTTTGGGCGTGAACACGAAAGAGAAGCGTCCTTCCGGCTGATCGGCGATCCACGCCTTGGTTGCCTTTGATATGTGAGCCGAATGGTTGTCCAGGATCAGCTTGATTGCGGCATCCGCCGGGTAGGCCGCGTCCAGCTGCTTGAGAAAACCGATGAACTCACGCGAGCGATGGTGATCTTCGATGCAGGCATGTACGTGTCCGGTGAGTAGGTCAATGCCGGCGAGCAGACTCAGCGTGCCATGCCGCTTGTATTCATGATCGCGTGCGAAGGTCGCGTGCGCCTCCGGTTTCGGCGGCAGGTCGGGTGCGGTGCTGCCGATTGCCTGAATGCCCGGCTTCTCATCGTATGAAATTATCGCGACATTTGGCTCGGCGGCGTTGCCGTCGCGCAGCATCTCGACTTCACGATAGACGCAGAGCACTTCGGCCATCTTCTCCTCGAATGCCTCGTCGCGCCGCTCCAGGTAATAACGCACTTTGTGCGGCTTGAGGTCATGACGGGCGAGTATTTTGCAAACCGTGCCTTGAGCGATGTTGCTCAGGCAGGGATGTCCGGCCGCCCCGGCATGCCCGCGGGCATGCCGCGCCAGCAGCCGGGTGGTCCAGAGTTCGTGCGGGTATCCCAGGTCGTGGGCCTTCTGACGGCCAGCGAGACCAGCCATGCCTTGGCCTCTTGCGTGATCTGCAGGGCCTTGCCGGGACGCGGACTGTCGTCAAGCGCGGCCAGCACGCCGAGCCGTGCCGCACGGCGCAGGCCACGTTGCACTGTTTGATGCGTTACGCCGATGCGTTCGCCCACGGCCGTCGAAGACGGATCGGCGCGGTAAGCGAGCAGAATTCGGCCCGCTCCAGCCGGCTCGCCGGTTCTGTGCGCGACCGGGCAATCGTCTCCAGCCGAGCCAAATCATCCGGTCCAATGGAACAATCGATAATTCGCCGAGGGGCTGCCATCATGGTCGACCTGTGATGCTGACAGCCCACGGCCTACAAAATGCACCGTGATCACGGGAATCCCTGAAATCGAGTGCTTCCTTGGAATCGGAGTACTAGGCCATAGTCGTCTACATGCAGCGAGTGACCAGCGGCGCTCCACGATTTGTTGCGCTTCCTCTGCTTGGTCCTCGACTGCCGCGACAATGATCTTCATGGACGACCGCCAGCGGAATGGCGTCTAAGCCGGTTTGATCCAGATCTGGGTAAGGAAAACCAAGGCCGAGCAGGGCTTCCGCGGCGCCACCCTGAACACCTTGTTATAGGCTTCCGTTTCACAGAACCCGCCGGGCTGGCGACATCAGTAATCCCTCGCCCAGGCGACGGCCGCCTCTACATCATCCGGGATACGGCGCAGGCGATCGCGAACGCAACAGGCCGCCCGGCCAAGCGACGATGGTGATCATCTGAGTCTCCCACTCACCGCCGTACCTATACAGTACACGCGCACCTGGTTTGTATTCACCCTGCTCCCTCCGCGTCGGCCAAACATTCTCTTGAGGCCATTCCACATTGCTTTCAGTCCGCCCCCGATCGCTCTTGCAATGGTGTGCTACGCCAGAAAATGGGTGCGGTCGTAGAGCGTAGCATTTCCTGCTAACAATGCCGT
>JAFAHH010000550.1 GCA_019237355.1 Acetobacteraceae bacterium
CGTAAAGCTGTCGTTTTACGATGCGCCCGCTGGCAGTTCCGGCCATGGCTTGGGCGAGGGAACGGGCTCTAAGCTCGCTCCACAACGCCTATGCGGACCGGCCAGCATGCGATTCTTGACACTGTTACCCCAGCCGGCCCCTGCCTAGGCCTGATTGCCCCTGCCGAGGCCTGATTTGAGCAGAGCTTGCTGCTCCCTCGCCGCAATTCTCGGCAACACTCCACACAACTCCACGTCCAGTCGGGACAGGACGAAAGCAATGAGCAGGATCCTCGTGGTGGACGATGACGCCGACTTGGCGGAGATGATCGCCGAGTATCTTCGGCCGGAGGGCCTGGCCGTGGACCTTGCCCACGACGGCGCCGATCCACGCGCCGCGACACCAGCCGGCTACGATCTTGTCGTGCTGGATGTCATGCTGCCGAATCGCTCAGGCTTTGAGATCTTAAAGGCAATCCGCCGCACATCCTCTGTGCCGGTGATTCTGCTCACCGCGCGTGATGGCGAGACCGACCGGGTGGTGGGCCTGGAGCTGGGTGCGGACGACTATGTGCCGAAGCCCTTCAACCCGCGCGAACTCGCTGCCCGCGTGCGTGCCGTCCTGCGCCGGGCAGAACGGGCTGCGCCGCTAGCGCCCTCGCCGGAGCTGCGGGTCGGTGATGTGGTTCTAAACGCCGCCGCGAGGCTCGCGCTGCGGGCCGGTCGGCCGCTTGACCTCACGAGCGCGGAGTTCGCGCTGCTCGAATGCCTGCTTCGCCGGGTAGGGACGCCCGTCCCGAGGGACGCACTCGCGGCCGCGGCGCTAGGCCGGCAGCACGGCGCCGGGCTCGATCGCAACGTTGATACGCTGGTTAGTAAACTCCGTCGCAAGCTGGGCGCCGACGACCCCATCCGGACCGTGCGCAACATCGGTTATCTCTATGCCGCCCCGTTCGATCCGAGTTCGTAGCCCCCGGAGTCTTAGGCCGTACATGCGCAGCCTGTTCGCGAAGTTATTTCTTTGCATGCTGTTGGTTCCTACGCTGGCGCGCGGCGGCGGCCTGCTACTCGCTACGGCATTAGGCGAATCGCGGCCGGAACCTGGGCACGGGCTCGCCGCGGCGCTGCCGCTTTACGCCGAGGCCGTAGGCGCCGCGATGGAGCAGGGCGGGCCAGCGGCGGCAGACGCCATGCTTGCCGCAGCGACGCAGCGAACCAATTTGAAATTTGCGCTACGCGAACTCCCGCCGGGAGAGGACGATTGCCGCCGCTGGGCCGCGCATTTGTCTGATGGCGCCTTGAGCCACCGCACGCTGGCAGTTCCCATCCCGGATGCCCGTTCCTCTGGCCCCGCGTGCCTGGCTGCCTCACTCCCACCGCGCCCGCGTATCCTGGGCGTGCTGCCCGCATCGTGCTGGGCGCTGCTACCCGTCCTGGAACTGCTCACTTGCGGCGTGGTCAGCTTCTTCCTGGCGCGCTACCTCGCCCGGCCTATCGGGCAAATTCGCTCCGCCGCGGCCGCCTTCGCGGCGGGCGATTTGACTGCCCGCGCCGGCAGTCGCCTCGGTCGGCGCCGCCGTGACGAGGCCGCCGACCTGGTGCGCGCGTTCGACCGGATGGCCGACCGTGTCGCTGCCAGCATGCAAGCTCAGCAGCGCTTCATCGGCGATGTCAGCCATGAGATCAAGTCGCCGCTCGCCCGGCTCAGCCTCGCCCTCGGGCTCGCGCGGCGCGAGGCGGGTAAGGCGGCCGGGCCACGATTCGACCGCATGGAGCGCGAGCTCGACACGGTCTCCCGCCTAGTAGGTGAGCTGCGTGTCCTCTCATCCTTGCAGGGCGGCACGGCGCCAGGCCGATCCGACCCGGTGGACTTGGCGGAGGCGGTCCAAGAGGCGGCCGGTGATCTGACGTTTCAGTGGCGGGAGCGGGCGCGCGGCATCCGCGTGATCCGCGGCGGCAACGCCCCGCTCTGGGTCCGGGGGGACGGCGCTCTATTGCGCCGGGTCGCCGAAAACGTACTGGCGAACGCGCTCTTCTACACACCTGATGGTACGGAGGTGGAAGCGATCCTAGACCGCTCCGGGCCGTGGGCCCGCCTCGTCGTCCGAGATCGCGGCCCCGGCGTGCCGTCCGAGGCTCTGCCGCACCTGTTCGAGCCGTTCTACCGCGTGGACGAGGCCCGGGCACGGAATACAGGCGGCGTGGGCCTGGGCCTTGCGATCTGCAAGCGCGCCGTAGAACTGCATGGTGGTCGCATCTCGGCCGTGAGCGCAGCGCCCGGCCTGGCCCTGCGTATCGAATTACCGGCGCTGGAAATTGGCGTGCCAGCCGTTCAGCCATCGCCGGAGGCCTTTGTGCTGAGTCCCGCTTCGTAGAATGGCCGCTAGAAAGTGTTTTTGAGACCGCAACTCAGGCTCTCGAGCATGCTCCCTGAAGCAAGCGCCCTCGCATTTGCGGGTTTGATTTCTCACCCCTCTTCTTGGAGTCTCATGGAGAAACATTACGGTGTTGCCAGGGCGGCTTGTAGGCACCGACGGCGCAATGTCACCTTGGCTCTTTCCACGCCAGGCGGACCGAAATGAGAAAATTTATCGTTCCAGCAGTTATCATATTGGCAATTGGCGGCTCGGCCACTCAGATCCTGGCCCGCCTGGCGAACGCACAGGCAAGGCCGTCACCCATACGGATTATCGAAAGGCCACACGAGGGCCAGACCTGGGGTCAGGGTTGGATGCGGTCTAAGGATCATGAATGGGCCGCGCTCGCCCAGTGGCGAAATGCGCCGACTTGGAGTTTGTTTGCGCAAACCGATGACAAGCAATTGACGGTCTCGGACGTTCAAAAGATCGCTGAAGCGCTACTGCTTTGGCACGGCAATCACACGTGGAAGGTCATCAACGTGGCCGCAAACCCTAATGACAATAGCGTTAACTTTGCATTCGGGGCGGCTGATGGCACCCTGATAGCGCAATTCGCCATGAACACCAAAACAGGCCGGCTGCATCGGATCGGATAAGGCTCTGGGACTTAGCCGTGGCTCACAGACACCCTGAGGATACCGTCCGAAAGTCCGAGCACCTCTTCATAGCAGGGACAGGCAGATCAGGAACAAGCTTCCTAGTCCGCTATCTGACCGAATTGGGACTTGACACGCATTTATCACGGCGAGGGAAGGCATGCTTTTGGGACGAGATGGCAAGTGCAGGTCTTGAAGACATCCCATTGACATCAGATGACCTGCCGTATGTCGTGAAATCCCCCTGGCTCTATCAAGTCATAGATGAGGTCCTCGCCCAACCGAGCATCGTAATACACGGCGTGATCATACCTGTCCGTGACCTCGTTGAGGCAGCAACCAGTCGAGTCGTCATCGAGTTACAAGCGCTCCATCGCCGTACGCCCTGGATGGCTGATTTGGGCGGCACATGGGAGAACTGGGCCATCACACCCGGCGGGGCTTTAGTCTCGCTGAACTCAGTCGATCAAGCACGTTTGTTGGCGGTCGGCTTTCATCATTTGATTCAGCGATTGGTTCAGAGCGATATTCCGATCATCCTGCTTTCATTTCCCCGGCTGGTACAGGATCCAGATTATCTGTTTCGGAAGCTGAGTCATGTTCTGCCTAGCGGGGTTTCGATGGAAGCTGCTCGCGCGGCTCATATCCGTTCTGCAGATCTAACAAAGGTAAGAATGCGATCTGAATTGGCAGATATGCGCCCGCCGAGGAAATCAGGCGTCCCGCGGCTGACCCCGCGGACCATGAACTGGCCCACGCACGACGAAGTCGACCAGATAGCCATTTGCCGAGAATTAGCCCTGGTAAGGAGCCGCTTGCTTCAGACCGAAGCCAACCTGGACCACACTCGGGTCGCGTTGACGGATGCACAAGCGGAAAACGATCAGCTTAAGATCCGGCTTTCCGCGCTTGAGAAGGAAGGTGAGCGCTTGCGTTCGGCCTCGGCAAGCCTCTCCGCCGAACTAGTAAAGCAACATCAGCACGCATTAGACGCTGAAGCGCTTGCAAAGGATGCATTCGCGAAGCTCAACAGCTCCTTGGCCGAGATAGATGAGCTTTCGAACAAGTACTCCAAATCACAGATAGCTGTTTCCGCGTTACACTCCAGCACCTCATGGAGGATTACCAAGCCCCTGCGGACTATTGGCGCTGTGGTTAAACCATGGCTCCCCTTTAATTCACAATGGCGCGAACTCCCGGCGCTGCCGGGAGCGGGATCGGGCCGGCTTGGAAAGACAGGTCTACGGCTTTCCCACCGCTGCCTCCGAAATGACCCCAGCGCTGTTCGAAAGCCGGAGGCAGGCCATGATCGAGTCCGGCCAGGCTCCGACTTTACGCGATCGCACGGCTATCATCGGAGGCTGTCATGAGATCACACGGTATGTTCTCCTCGCGCGATCAATGATGCGCGAGATACGGGTCGGTAAACCCGGGCGGGAAGGAATTGACCGATTCCGGCATGCTCTGGCCGTTTGACAGGAGCACCATCGGGCCGCCTGCTACCACTGGATTCGTCCGCTCACCTGCACCAGTCGCTGAGCTCGGATATGTTTCCGACCCGGTATCGATGGCGGGTGGCGCCGCAGTTACACTCGCGCGATGTTCGCCGGCGCCAGTCGGTGAACTCGGATATGCTTCCGAGCCAGTATCGATAACCGGCGGTGCTGTACTGATGCTTACGCCGGAGTGGTAAGCGCTCGCCGGTCGTGCCGAGACGGGGTGGGCGCCTGCGGTCAAAGCTAGACCCAGCAACGATGCGATTAGGACAGCCGAGTGACGCATCTCTCAATCTCCTCTGAACCTCTGAAGCTTTTCGTGATTCATGACGTCTGCTTCGGGCCTAGCATTTGGATCGGGTTGGCGCTTCATCAAATAGATCGCGGGCATTCGCCGATGCCGCCAGGGCATGCGTAATGACGGGCTTAGGCCCTGGAAGCATGATGGCTTTGGATTGAACCCGCGTAGCGGATGCGCGCCCAAGCGAGCGCGCTTGATCCGGGCCCAGCGCCACCCGTTGTAGGTTAGAGCACGGTGACTTGAGAGTACACAGCGCAAGCTGTCATCCTCAGCGTGGCACCCACCCCGGGAGACAAGGTCGTCACCTCTCGCCGGAAGCTGGTGGCTGCGTCGTCTTTACTCGGTCTCGCGCGAATGGGAGACAAGCTGAAACTGAGCCCGGAAGAACTCAAAGCCTTACTGGGGATGGTTCCGCGGTTCGGAAGCGCGTTTCGCGCGTGGCGGGCCGGGTTGGCGATTGCGGATAGCGACTTAAACCAAAGGCTAATGCCCCGCGCCTAGCCGCGCATTTCGAATGGCTTCAGCGTACAATTGCTGCGCTGCGGCCCCTAGTCTCGTTCGCGTGCGACGGAGATCTACGTCGATGAAGAATCCCGGGCACGCCCAAGAGCGAGTCGGCCTCCACCACTCCGACTAGAATGTCCAGCGGTTTAAGCACGTCTATGATTCCCTCGAATCCCGCAAAGGTGATTCGACCAAATCGGGGTTACCCTCACGAATTATGCAACGTATCTCGTTAAGCAATATATCGCGATATCGTGCAGCGCGGCGGACCGACCGTCCCCGGCAAGGCTAGGAAGGGGCCGCTTATGGGTATTGTTCGCTTCGCCCTGAGATTTCCGCACACCTTCTATGTGTTGGCGGGGCTCATCCTCTTCCTCGGCCTCAGCGCAATCCTCGTCACACCCAAGGACATCTTCCCGCGGATCGACATCCCGGTGGTCTCGGTCATTTGGCAGTACACCGGCTTGGCGCCGGACCAAATGGAGCAGCGGGTCACCACGTATAGCGAGTACTCGATCAGCTCCAGCGTCAATGACATCCGCAACATCGAAAGCCAGACGCTCGAGGGGGTCGCTGTCGAGAAGATCTTCTTCCAACCGAACGTTAACATCAGCCTCGCAATCGCCCAGATCGTTTCGGCCAGCAACTCCATCCGCGCCTTGATGCCGCCCGGCATCCAACCTCCCGTAATCGTCCAGTACAACGCCTCCTCCGTTCCGGTCATACAGCTCAGCCTTAGCTCCGATACGCTGAATCAGCAGCAACTATACGACTATGGCATTTACCAGATCCGTCAGCAATTGGCTCCGATTCCCGGCATTACGCTGCCCACGCCTTATGGCGGTAAGTACCGCCAGATCATGGTGGATATCGATCCGGATAAGATGCGCGCACTCGGCATTGTGCCGCTCGACATCGTGAGCGCGGTCAACGCACAGAACCTTACCTTGCCATCCGGCGATGCCAAGCTCGGGAACCAGCAGTTCATCGTGGGCACGGACTCGCTCGCCCCCACCGTCGCTGCACTTAACCGCATGCCGATCAAGCAGGCCGGCCCGAGGACGGTATTCGTTTCAGACGTGGCGCATGTACGCGACGGCTGGGCGGTGCAGCAGAATATCGTGCACGCAGGGGGCAAGGCTTCGGTGCTGCTCACCATCATCAAGAACGGCGATGCCTCCACCTTGGATGTGGTCAACCGGGTCAAGGCGGCACTACCGGCGATCCGGAGGGCCGCGCCGCCGGGCATGCAGATCAACATGCTGTTCGATCAGTCGGTGTTTGTGACCAATGCGATAGTCAGCGTGCTACGCGAAGGCGCAATCGCCGCCGGCCTGACCGCCCTGATGATCCTAATCTTTCTCGGATCCTGGCGGTCCACCCTTGTCGTGATGATTTCGATCCCGCTCTCGATCTTCACCTCCCTCGCCGTGCTGGCGGCGCTCGGCCAGACCATCAATATCATGACTTTGGGCGGTCTGGCGCTTGCCGTGGGCATCCTGGTCGACGATTCCACCGTGACGATCGAGAACACGCATCGCCTGCTGGAAGAGGGCTACGAATTCAATCGGGGGGTTCTGGAAGGCGCGGCCGGTATCGCCCTGCCCACCCTGGTCTCCACCCTTGCGATCTGCTGCGTGTTCGTCTCGGTGTTCTTCCTGCAAGGGGCAGCGCGCTACCTGTTCACGCCACTGGCAATGGCGGTCGTGTTCGCCATGCTGGCCTCCTATGCCATCTCGCGCACGCTTACCCCCATTGTCATCCGGCTGCTCTTACACTCAGAATATGCGCGACGCGAAGCGGAAGGCTTGCATGAAGGAACGAGCTGGCTCGCCCGCTTTCATACCCGCTTCAATGCCGGCTTCGACCGCTTTCGCAACTTCTATCGCTGGCTGCTCTCGGGAATTCTGCGTCGACGCATCCTGACACCGCTGGTTGCGGCTTCGGTCATAGCGAGCGCAATCGTCATATCCCTGTTCGTTGGGTCCGACTTCTTCCCGCAGGTCGATGCCGGACTGATCCAGCTCCACCTCCGTGCCCCCGCGCGTACGCGGGTCGAGCGCACGGAAGAGATCTTTCATGCTGTCGAAGAAAATATCCGACAGCAAATCCCGTCTCGTGATCTGGGGTTGATTCTGGACAATATCGGCCTGCCCCAGCGCGTATACAACCTGGCCTTCACCGATAATACAACCATCGGGGTCAATGATGGACAGATTCTGGTGCAACTAAACGAGGGCCATGCGCCGACCGGCGATTACATTAAGAAGCTCCGCCGGGAGCTGCCGGTCAAATTCCCGGATGTGATGTTCTATTTCCAGCCGGCCGATCTGGTAACTCAGATACTCAATTTCGGAATACCATCGCAAATCGACGTGCAGGTCCAGGGCCGCGACCGCGAGGCGAACAAGAATATCGCCAAAGAGCTGCAGCGCCGCCTCGCCAACATTCCCGGGGTCGCCGATGCTCATGTGCAACAGGAACTCGATGCGCCTGAGCTGCTCTACGCGATCGATCGCACCCGTGCGCAGCAAATCGGCCTCAATGTCACCCAAATTTCCAATAACCTGAACATCAGCCTCAGCTCATCGGAGCAAGTCACGCCGAATTTTTGGACGGATCCGAAGAACGGCATTCCCTACTACTTTGCCGTCCAGACACCGGAATATCGGATCACTACGAAAAACGATCTGGACAATACCCCCGTCGCGGCCAGCCTGTCGGGCAACGCGGTTGTTCCGAATCTCCTCGGCAACGTCGCGAGTCCGAAGCGGCTCTATGTGCAGTCGGTGTATAATCACTCCAACATACAGCCGGTTTACGATGTCTATGCGAGCGTGCAGAGCAGCGATCTTGGCAGCGTCGCCGCGGCCATTCAGAAGGTGGTGCAGGAGATGCAAGGCAAGCTGGGCCCAGCTGACCGTATTGTCATTCGCGGTCAGATCGACAGCATGAATGGCGCCTTCACCAATTTGGCAATTGGCCTGTTGTTCGCGGCAGTGTTCGTCTATGC
>JAFAHH010000627.1 GCA_019237355.1 Acetobacteraceae bacterium
AACCCGGCGCTCGTTGAGGGGGCAAGGCTGCGTACCCGTTAGGCGTCAAGGCATGGTCGATCGTCCGAAACTACCTGATGACGCGGTCCGCCCCCGCGAGCGGAGCGGCTGGGTCCCAATTCAAAAAGCCGATCCGGCTCAGCCCGCACCAATCCTCACGGCCGCTGCTCTTCGGGGAAGAGCGCCATCCGCGGACATCATCGCTCGGGCCATCCGAACGCTGATGTGGGTTGGCCTTCTGCTGCTTTTCGTCTGGCTCACTCTCAACATCGATCTTGTCATTTTCGCCGGGGTCCTGCTCGCCATTTGCCTGCGTCGGGCATCCGAGCGGGTCAGGCGCCACACCGGATTGCCGATCGGCTTGGCGTTGGCGCTCGTGGTACTGATCGTGATCGCCTTTTTCTCCGCGATCGGCTGGTATTTCTCGCAGGCGATCGCCTCTCAGATCGATCAACTTTCACAGCAGCTCCCCGCCGCCGCAACAAAGTTCTCCGGCATCGTTGGTCAATCGGATCTCGGGCGGACGGTGATCGAGCATCTCGGCACGGCAAATCTTGTCCCAAATTCAGGCACCCTAGTTTCAAAATTTTTCGGAGTGGCCTCAAATTTTGTCGAAGTTATTGGCGGGATAGTTGTGATCATATTTCTTGGGCTCTATTTCTGTGCGGAAACACCACTTTATGCAAGCGGGGTGTTGCGTTTGGTGCCCCCGGCGCGCCGTTCCCGGGCCGGCGAGATCCTGCACGAGACGGCGAGCGCCATCTGGTATTGGATGCTGGGTCGGCTGTTTTCGATGACGGTGCTCGGTTCATTAACAGCGCTTGGCCTGTGGATTATTGGCGTTCCTTTGCCGGTGGCGCTGGGATTTCTTGCAGGTATCCTGACCTTTATCCCCTATATCGGCGCCTTCGTTTCAGCTATTCCGAGCGTATTGCTAGCGGCCTCGGTCGAGCTAAACATGGCGCTCTATGTGATCGTCCTTTACGTCGGGGTTCATATAATCGAAGGATATATACTCGTCCCGCTGGTACAACGGCGGGTCGTGCATCTTCCGCCGGCGCTGACGCTGTCGGCACAAATCATTTTGGGGTTTCTCGCTGGTTTTCTCGGCCTCCTGTTCGCAACTCCTCTTATGGCCGCCGCACTCGTCTTAATCCGAATGATCTATGTGGAAGACGTGCTGGGCGATCGCACGGGGGGAGAACCTGCCCCGTTCGAAAGCCGGAAGTGAGCTCGGATTGGACGAGCGGAGCTCGGGCAGTCCGTGGGTTTCGTGGAAGGCCGAACGGCGTTTAGCGCCATCCACGACTCCGGTTGCAATTTCGCGCTAAGGTTGGAACTAATAGACGAGCCGGGAGTTGAGGGTGCTGGAGGCGATCGTTCGGTCGCGTCGTGCCTCAACGCAGCGGCCGGCAAGCGTTTTGCGAAGCGCGGAGGAAGAATATGCCCCTCGACGGTACCGAAATATCCTTTCTCGGAGATCATCCGCTCGCCAAGCTTGGCGCTGTGGAACGCTTATTGGCTAGCGAACGCCAATGGTGCAAGGGCAGAATGCGGGACCGGGATGGCCGGCATTGTCTGGTGGGGGCGATGCAGGCCGTGGATGCCCGACAGCTGCTTGAACCCATCGTTCTGCGGGCGGCTCGGGAGGTGAGCGGCCGGCATTACTGGCGGGTTGAATCCTTCAATGATAATCCGCGCACGACCCACACGGATGTGCTGCGCGTTTTGAGCCGGGCCCGCGAACACATCATCGCCGGGATGATCGAAGGCCCGCCGCGTGCCTGGTATCTCAGGTGGGCGAAAACGATGCGTCGCCTGTGCACGAGGTCCCTGACCGAGGTCCCCGTGCCTTCGCCATCTGCAGCACCGCGGCAGTTCTATGCTATGCACGCACCCGCCGCTCCCTCTCTTGACCGCCATCATCGGGAAGCCGAGGCGGCCACTCATCAGGCCTAGGACCTTATCGTGAGTTGCCGGCGCTCCCCAAAGGCGCAGAGAAGATAGACCGCTTCGCGGCTTATCGGGGACGCAGCGGCCTGAATCAAGTCGCCAGGTGGGGCAGCGTTGGTGAAACTGCGCCGTCGGGCGCAGCGGCGGCTCCGATGCGCCAAGCGCGGGCACTGGACGGAGGGCGGCCCTTCGGAACGAGCGGCTTCGGAGATACCGGCTTGTCGCGTAAATCGATCGTAAGCCGCTACATTTTTG
>JAFAHH010000770.1 GCA_019237355.1 Acetobacteraceae bacterium
TAGAAGGGGAGGCAGCGCTGATGGCTGACCAGCCAACACCGCGCACCACGCTGACCGCCCATCATCACGTTACCGCCTGGTGCCTGAATTGCGGCCACGCATTGGAGATCGATTTGCCCGAGCTGATCACTGCCGGGCATGGCGATAGCCCTTGCTCGAGCTGTCCCTGCGCTGTGCGAGGTGCGGCGAGAGGAGGTTCCAGCTCACGGTCGCCAGGGCGGAGAGGCTGTAGGCACCAAGGTTGCATACTTGTCGATTTCTACACCCTGGTCCATGATTGCCGCCTGGCTCGTGCTGGCGCGGTGACTTGGCGCCCAGCGCCAGCCGCCCCAGGGCCGCGGGGCGGGTCCGGTTCCGCACCCGCGGTCCCCTTGGTTCGGGCGTCATGGGATCCGTAGGGCCGTCGCAAAGGCATGCTGGAGGCGGCGGGAGCGTCCAAGGGTGGGTTGGGTAGCCCCCAGAGCCAAAGCGGCTCCAGGAGCTTCTATGACCTGCTTTACCCATGATTGGCGCCGCGCTCAGCGAAGCTGGCTTTAGCGGTCCTGGTGCGTCTCGGAACCGGAGCAGGCGCCCGGGACCCATCGCTCGGCATCGCCAAGGAAGCACGCGGGGAAGGGCAGGGGCAAAGCTTTAATCAGCCGGGCGAATAGGCTGCTGAGCTAGAACAAACCGCGCAGGTTGCAACCAGCGCTGGCGGTTGGCATACTATTGTGGTCGGAGGTTCTCCTTCAACCTTCGGCTGCTTTTCTCCTTTTTGGGATGACTACACCTCAACTGGCCCGCTTCGGCGGGCCTTTTTGGCCTTGCGGACTATCGGCAAAAGAAGACGGCCTAACGATTATCCTGCCCTTCCATCTTAATGCAGCTTACTGAGAAAGGCGGCGCTTTTCCCGCTCCCGCTCCTGGTCCTGGCTGCGCACCAGCCATCTGCCAATACTGCTGGATTTGCTTTGTCACGTCCGCTTGCGCTTGCTGGCAAGCTTGCATTCCCTTGATTCCGGGAATTGTTGCGATTCCCACAGACGTCACGATTACCAAAGCAAAAAGCATCGTTTGCCCTCAGTTTGCGACCCGTCTCCGACCCGAACCTAACCCGCCTTGGCCTCGCGGCGTAAAGACTGCGGTCAGCCGGTCTTTCGGCACTGGGAAGAACGCAATCGGTGCGAACAATGTGTGGTCCGAATCGGTTGTTGCTACCGCGGGTGTGTGTATTATGACCGCTACTAGACTCTAGGCGAAAACGCCGATGCTCTGCCAGGAGCATCGGCGTCGCTTAGAAGCCGGCCTGATGAATAACTGAGTGCCCTTGGATGAGAATCAGCGTGCACCAAGCCGTCATAGCCGTGGAACGCTCTGATGGTAGACTATTTGTCGATTCCTATTCAAGCGCTCAGTGCAGGGCCGGTCCCTCCACCCGTTCTAGGGAGAGACTATGGCTACAGATTTTTTGCCGCTGACCGATGTCGCCAGGGAAATAAAGCGACTGACCGGCCAGGATCATGCGCCCACCTACAATACGCTGAAGCTAAGGGCCTATGACGCCAAGATTCCCGTCGTGCGAGTGAATGGCCGATTGGGGGTTGAACGGCGCGACCTGCCCGAGGTCGCCGCACGGCTGGGCCTGTCCGTCCCATCTGAAATCGCCGCCTAAAGCAGCAACCCGCCGATCACGCGCTCCGGCGCGCTCGGACGGGTTGCGCAGAAGCCTCCCAGGGCATGTCGCCATTAGATGTCATGCTGGCGGATATGCGGGCCAAACTGGATGCGGGCGATCTGAGCGGCGCCGCGGACCGGGCCGAGAGCTGCGCGCCCTATGTCCATCCGCGGCTGGCGAGCGCCACGCTCACCCACAAAGATGCTTTCAGCGAGCTCACCAGGGAGGAGCTGGAGGAGCTGCTGGCATTCGCCAAGCAAGCGGCGCAGCCGCTCCAGGTGCAGCACTGAGGCGCAGCCGCGGCGCCTTCAGCCAGCTATGGAGGGCAGCACCGAGACGAGATAGCCGGCGCTCACGACAGGGGCCGCAATCGCGGCCGAGACAAGGAAGTGCCTAAAGAAAGCAGAGAGGGTGTGCTTCAACATGGGTTCCCCCGATTGTTTCAAGCGGTGCAAGTTGCTGCCGCCCCGGCGGGATAACCCTAAGCGGCGGCGGACCCGGCGCTGTGACCCTGGTCACTTAGAAGGACGATTTCGTCCGGCTGATTTCGACACTTGGGGGCGTGTTGCGCTGCACCAAATAATCGAGGGCATTTGCGGAATTCCGGCCGGCAATACACCACCTTTGCCGCATCTCCTTGGCTCAGTTTTTTGCCTTCTTTGCGGAGCCAGGGAGCGGCTGAGGCAGGCGACCTGAGCGGCGCCGTTGATCGGGCAGAGAGCTTGCTCTTGGTGTTAATGCCCCAAGCAAGCTGATGGAAGAAAAGTGGCGGCCGGATTAGGCCGCCAGGTAAAAAGGTAAGGGGAGGAAGTGGCGCGGCTGATACTGACGGGGCAGGCCGAAGCTGGCTGTGTCTGTTTTCACAGATAGCCGCCTTTTTCGCGTGCGCGCCGGGCGGGGCGAATTCTTCCCGTCAAAAAAGCCTGGACCCGCTCGGAGGTCGCCTAGCGGGCCCATGGTGAGTTTACGAGAATGATCCGGCAGTGAGCATACAGCTTATGGTTGCCGGTTGGAAGCCATCGACACGCGGCTGGGCTTTATGGTCTCGGGGCGCGCGCCTCATCCTGGATACGGATGCCGAAGACCATGCGCCCGATGAGCTGCGCTACGCGTGCATGAGCCGGCCTGGGATTGTGCCGGCACCCGATTGAAGCGCGACCCAGGCTTTCCGACGAGCGGGACCCCAATTTGCTCGCGAATTGGAACCCAAGTCCGCCCCAAGCCATCGCACTTTGGGTCATGCAGCGATTAAATGCCGCGGTGCCGCCAGGCTAATCGCCTGGGCGCAGAAGCCGCCGTCGGAGGAATGCATGACCGGGCCAGCCCTGAGAAGAAGAAGTTTCAACCGCGCTTCTCTCATTTCTTTGCTGTCCACCGCGGCTGCAACATTTTTCGGCGGCACGACCGCCGCGCAAAAGAAAGCGGCCCCAAGTGCCTCGTTGCGTCGCGAGGTGATCAAGCAAGAACTCCCCGGTCAACCGGCGCGCGATCTGATGCTGGTCGAGGTGACATATTCGCCGGGAGCAGGTTCTCCGCCGCACCTCCACACCAACGGCGTCATGGCCTTCGTTGTTTCGGGCGCGGTTGTCTCGAAGGTAGGCGACGCGCCCGAGCAGACCTTTCGCGCGGGCGATGCTTGGTGGGAACCGCCGGGCGCGATCCATCGCGTGTCGCGCAATGCGAGCCTCACCGAGGCGGCAAGACTGCTGGCGATCTACATTGCTCCGAAAGGAGCAACGGCCGCCGATTTGATGAAGCCGCTCTGATGGGACACGAATGCCGAACATATTCTTGGCCCCGAGAGGGCACGCCAACCGTCCTGCCGTTCAGGTCGGTAATGCAGTGAATGTCCTCGTGTGCAAACAGCTCGAAACAGCCTACGTGCACCCGGCACGCCGCCTCAAGCTCCGTGAGCACGGGAGGTGCAATTCCAGGTCCAGTCCA
>JAFAHH010000771.1 GCA_019237355.1 Acetobacteraceae bacterium
CCTCGGACTCGGCGAAGCGTAAAAATCGTGACAAATCGTCTTTAACTTTAGCCAGCGCCACCCGGCGCATCGGACGTTCAATGCTCACTAAGCCAGTACGCCGCCTGCGCCTATGGGACGATGGCGAGGATTTCGACGGTCTTGATCGTGACGTCATAGAACACTCTTACTTCTCCAACCCGGAGCCGGTACTGAGGCTGGCTCAAACCTCTCAGGCGCTTGATTCGGCTCTTGCTTGTCCGGGTCGGCTGCTGCCGCAAGTGCCGTTCCAGAGCGTCTCTCACCTCGGCGCGACGATAAGCCGGCAAAGCTCGATAAGCCTTTGCTGCCTCCGGGGCGAGGACAATCTCATATCGCATCTGGCCAGAATATAGCCAGAATTATCACCCTATCCAAATCCCCGGAATGCCCAAAGTTGATCGCTTCTGCCGGACAAGTAAGACTGCATCGCTCGTCACACGCGCTGATTATAGATGCCGCGGGCGCGATCGAGGCCATCGCGCATGATAGCGAGTACCGCGTCGCCCACACGCTCGAATACTGGTTCCAGCGAATGCAGTTCGTCATCCGTGAGCGGCTGTAGTAGATAGTCGATACTGCCCTGGCTTCCTCCGGGATGGGCGATACCGATCCGCACCCTGATGAAGTCGGGCGTGCCGAGCGCTTCAGCGATCGAGCGCACACCGCGATTGCCCGCGTCGCCTCCTCCGCGCTTGAGGCGGAGCTGGCGCTCGGGCAGATCCATTTCGTCGTGAATCACGATCAGCCGCTCGGAGGGGACCTTGTAGTACCCGAGCATCGCGCTGGCGCAGTCACCGCTGCGGTTATAAAACGTCTGCGGCATAATTATGATCGCGTTGCCGGCCTCGGTGTGTATTTCGGTATAAAAGCCGTTGAACTTGCGCCGAGTTAACTCACAGTTATAGCGGGCGGCCAAACGCCGCACCGCCATGAAGCCGAGATTGTGCCGCGAACGGCGGTACTGCTCGCCGGGATTGCCAAGCCCCAACACCATCCAGCTAATCTCGCTGCGCTCCGCGCTCGGCTGGTCATGGCTGGCTGCTGCCGGACGGAACTTCTCAAAGAGGCGGCTCAACCGGCTCATCTTCGTTTTTCATTGGCCCGGTACAGGCCGCGGTGGAACCTGCTGTGATTGCGGCCTAAGGATTGCTGCAGCGCGGCGGATGGTTCGTGCACGAGACGGGCGCTCGTCCTTCCCCGTCGCGCCATTTGCGCGGGTGGCGAGCACCGGCCTTATCAATGGTTCCAGCGCCTTGAATAACGCATCCATCTGGGCCGGGGTTCCGATCGAAATGCGCAGCGAATCGTAGAAAACGGACTGTGGGAAGTGCCGAACCAGAATTCCCCGCCGGCGCAATCCTGCTGCCACCGCGGCCATATCATGCCCCGGGATACGGGCCAGCATGAAATTCGCCTGCGAAGGCGGGACTTCAAAACCCATCTGGCGCAGCCGTTTTTCGCTCATCGCGCGAATTCGTTTGATTCGATCGACATTGTGGCGCATCCAGCCGATATCTGCGAGTGCGGCCGCGCCGGCGCTTATTGCAAGGCGGCTCAAGTTGTATGAATCTTTAACTTTGAGGAGTTGTTCAATTACCGGCGGCTGCGCAAAACAAAGCCCTACGCGCATCCCCGCGAGCGAAAAAGACTTGGAGAAGCTGCGCAGCACGATGACGTTCGGATAGCGCTTGACCAGCGGCAACGCATGGCATTCAGCGAAATCGACATATGCCTCGTCTATCGCCAACAGACGACCGTCAAGCCCGCGCGCGAGATCCTCCAATTCTGAGGGCATTGCCAGCGATCCACATGGCGAATTGGGATTGCAAACGATCGTTAATGCCGCGCGTTCGGCCAAGAGCGCTGCCAGGGGCTGGGCAAAGCCGGGTCCGAGCGGAACTGCGGCCACCCGCGCTTCCTGAATTGCGGCAAGAGTGTCGTACAGCGAATACGTCGGCAGCGCATAGGCGACCTTGTCGCCGCGGGCCAACACCGCGCGAAACAGCATTGCCAGCAATTCATCCGAGCCGTTGCCGGCTAGAATCATTTCGCGGGGGATTCCATAAAGGCGAGCAGCTGCATTCACCAATTCATCAGCGCGCGGAGGCGGATATAGGCGCAGCAACGGACCTGCTGCCTTAACAATTGCGGCCTTAACACGCGGCGAGGGTGGATATGGATTCTCGTTGGTGTTGAGTTTGATTAACCGCTGGCCGGGCCGCGGCTGCTCCCCCGGGGTATAGGGCGCCATCTGTTCAATCGATTTGCGAAACATTTTTTTCACCGATCTAGCATGAGCCGCCGCGGAGCCTGCCCTGGTGAGGGCTGTCGCGGCTCTCTGATGCATGAGCGACGCAGCATCGCCTGCACAAGATGCCGCAATGGTCCGCCACCTTTTCAACTCATTCGTCGCTAACCGCTCTTCTGTATTATGCGCATGTTGCAGATTCCTTACCCCTCGGCTTCCCCTTCGACTTCGCTCAGGGCTTCGGCTCATCGGGGCTTCGGCTCACCCGCTCTGCTCCGCTGCGCCGTCGGGG
>JAFAHH010001050.1 GCA_019237355.1 Acetobacteraceae bacterium
GTTCGCGGAATCCTTCCAGCAAATAGCGGGTATACGGAATGAAACTGGCCAGAAGAGAGTTTATGTCCGCGACCTTCATGAGGAGGCGATCAAAGAATTAATTGCACGAGTGGAAGCTGGCGAAATCGTTGCCTTTCTAGCCGCTCCCTCCGGCAATCCCCGTAAGACGCTGTGGATCGATGAATCGCTCAAGAGCGGTGTTGACAGAATCGCGCGATCCAACAAAGTCACTCGAGCAGCGGTCGTAGTAACTGCTTTTCACCACTACTTAGATCGAGAAGGGGCCTTGGTTCGGCCGGCCGCGTAGCGCTGTACTTTTTGTACAGAGTTATCCCTAGACAACTGTTCCTTTAAGCTGCAACCTGAGTCTCACCCAGACTCGGCAGCACAGGCTAGTCCGGGCATCTCTTCAACCGGCTTCTAAGGAGAAACGCATAGCGCGCTGAAAAGAGTAAAGCCGGTGTTGGCGCACCGGCTCACCCCGAATCCTGAAACTGTGTTTCGGACCAAATTCGCTAGGTCCCGAGCATAGACAAACCCGCCCCTGGCGTCAACAGCCTCTGTGACGCAACGGGTAGGATTTGCCGAAGGGTTCGCTGCGCGCTCGCACGAGGAGGCGAGCATTGTGACGCATGGACCTCCGCCGCTCCGGCCGACGGGCCGGCGGCGAATTACCGAGGCGCAGTTAAGCGCCACGGCTGGGCTTACGGGGCGCTTCGACCCGGTTTCGCCCGGACGGGTTTTGTCAGCCCTGAAACGTGCTGCGCCGGCACTCGGCTTGCCCCGGCGTCTGGTGGACTTGATGGACCACCTGATGGGCTACACCCGGGAGATCGATTGGCGGGGCAATTGGGCGCCCATCGTTTGGCCCTCGAACGCCACCCTGCAAGACGTTCTCGGAGTGGGCCCGACCCGGGTCAAGGAGCTCATCCGCGAGGCGCTCGACGCCGGCCTGATGACCGCCCGCGATCATGGCACCGGCAAGCGTTTCGGTATCCGTGGTGAAGGCGGTCGGATCGTTAGGGCCTGCGGCTTCGACCTTTCGCCGCTGGCCGAGCGGATGGCCGAGTTCGAGCGTGTCGCGGCGGAACATGAGGCACGACGGGCCGAAGCCAAGCAGCTCCGGGCGGAGATCAGCCGGACGCGCTACGCCATTCTCACGCTCACCGACATGGGGACGACGCACGCAGTTCAGGGCACGGAGTGGACCGCCCTGGCTGATCGGGCAAAGGAGCTCGCACGGCCGGTGCGCGCCAGCTGGGAACCCCGAGAGCTGGTGCCCGTGCTTGCCCGGTTGCGGGCGTTGCACGCGCAAGCCGATGCGGCGATCCGCGTTGCTTTTCCTGTGAAAAGTGACCCCCAGGGGCCGAAATACCGGTCGCATAATACAACTACAAACCAACTTCCTATCGTTAACACGATTGCAAACGCAGGCGACAGCCCGGCTGTGAACAAGAGTAGCGGCGGGAATCAGCCTCTCCCGCTACCAACAAACCGGCCTGCGACCATGCCAGAAAGGCCAAGCGCGCTGCGGGGCTTTCCGGCGACCCCCGAACTGGTCTTGCAGATCGCACCGCCGTTCCGGCTGTGGGTCAGCACGTCGAAGCCGCATTGGCCGGAGATCATCGAGGCGGCGTGGCACGTCCGGTCCGAATTGGACATCAGCCAGCATGCCTGGGGGCAGGCCTGCATCGTACTGGGCCGGCTGGAGGCAGCGACGGCGCTTGCCGCGATCGCGGCGAAGCACGAAGCGGGCCTCGTCCGATCGCCAGGAGGCCTGCTGCGGCACATGGTGGCCGCGCATCAGGAGGGCACACTCCGGCTCGATCGCACGCTTTTTGGCCTTGTGGATCGCGCGAAGGGTTCGGCGGGCCGGGCACGTCGGGATGGGCTGATGCGACCCCCGGCCCAGGGGAGTTTCAGGCCGCGCCGGTTGTGAGATCAGTCCACCGTGGCCGGCAGCGCCAACCCAAATTCTGCATCAGCACTGACTGACGTGCAGCTGGGTGCCCGCCGAAAGTCCAGCTTAGAGCTGCCTAAAGCGGCTTGCCAAGCGCCTCCTCGCAGCCGGCGCTCCGGGCCAGAAGCACAAGGAGTGATAGCACTCGGGCCCGGCCAGGAGGCCTGCACACAACGGCGACGGCGTTGACCAGCAAAATTCCTATGTAAGCCAGCAGAGCAAGATAGCAGGCTCCCCGAAATAACAGCAACCGCTTCCGCTCGCGCTCC
>JAFAHH010000420.1 GCA_019237355.1 Acetobacteraceae bacterium
AATGGGGTGGTAGTTCATTTCTTGAACGCCAATCAACTAATGCTTTTGTTTTTCCGGCATGGCCCGCAGGTAGCGCCCCAAGCTAGAATGGTGACGAGCCCTTGTACATCCATGGCAACATCGCCAATGAGAATATGATCGTGGTGAGGTTCGCGGAGATACCGAAGATCCTTCAACTGTGCACGGGCCATTCGGGTCGCCGCCAGTTGGTTGACTTATCCGATCGGTACGGTGTAGCTTCCCAGCGAGGGGGAGTTGATCATGCGAACCTCAGCTTCAAAGAAGCTTTTTGGGACCGTGATACCCGCCATAAGCTTATTAATGATAGGTTTATTCCACCCGGGCCTCGCCCGAGGCCAATCCTGTCCATCCGGCTTCAAAGCAGGCAAGGATGCCTGGGGCGTACAAGGCTGCATAAATGTCGGCTATAAATGTCCGCTCCATGGCTCGTGGAGCGTCAGAGACAACAAGTGCGATTGCTTGCCACAATGGCCTGTTTGGGACAATGACGCCAAGCAATGTCTCACAGCCGGATCGTGTGTGAGCGGCTTCCAGCCGGGCCGGGACGCGTGGGGCGTGCAAGGTTGCATCAACGCGACATATCATTGCCCAAGTGGAGGGAGCTGGAGCGTACGGGACAACAAATGTGACTGTCTCCCCGCGACACCGGAATGGGATCAGCAAAAGAAGGTCTGTGTTGCCGCTGCAACAAATCCCCCTCCTAATGCACCAAATCCTCCACCTAATTCTCTAGCCAACTGCCCAGAGTATACCACTTACTGGGACAAGCAGCAGTTGACGCCGAAAGACTTTTGCGGAGTGATCTGTCCGCAAGACAAAGCCAGTTGCCAAATAGATAAGATCACGGCGAACCTCACGGCAACGATTGCTTGTGCGGCCACAGCGGCGATCCCGGCGGTTGGGCTCGTAGTGGGGCTCGTCTGTAATATTGCCTCACACGGGGCCATTCTTGGCGAGCCAAAATGTTCAGACATCGGATGCCACTGTGGTTGCTATCGCGTCCACGAGTCTGACGGCAGCTGCAAAGATCCTTTGGGGCGAGGCCTCTGCTAGCTGTATGAGATACGTGAGGGTCAGCCAGTGTAGTACTATGCCCGCAGCGCCGTCCGCTTCTGGTTCTTGGAAGGCGGCAAGCATCCACTCAGCGGCATCTTCCCAATTGACCCTCCCGCCTCGGCGGGGAATGTTCTTCGCATGTCCATCCCTCAGGTAACGCCCGAGTCGCCGGTATCATCGGCTGGCCCGTGTTGCACTCGCGGTAGCGAGGGCAATCCGAGTCTTCGCAAAGATCTGATCGCAGCGGAGCAGCGCGGGGCGGAGAGACGGCGCTCCCCGCCGTGGGACCCGGGATAGAGCTGCTGGCGCCTTCGCCTGCTGGCCGCGACCAACCCCAAGGCCGGTACGAGTTGAGCCGCTAGACAGACCGAAAACTTGCGCATGCCTCTCCTTAACCACGAGTTCACAGCCGCTGCTTACAGTGTCCCGGCGAGATGTATGCGCGTCAATGTCTGCCAGCCTCGCGGTGCGAAGGGTGCGGTGGCTCGACCTTCCAGCCTACGACGTTTTCGAGGCCGATCGGCGCTGTTGATCTGTGGCCCGAGGAGCCTTCCGACGCTCCGGGACTTGAGAAGGATCGCGGCGCTTTCCTTGGCGAGCATGGCGTAGCAGCCGGGTAGGGCGGTAGGCCCCTTCGATGGCCCGGCGGGGCGGCTGTCAGGTGTGGCGACTGGGCTGGCCGGGAGCTTGGGTACAGGTTGCAGAGTAGAAGGAGATCGCCGCTGATCCCCTAGGCGGGTTAGATTAGTCGCCCTCGAAACAGCTCGAGACGGAGCCGGTACTTCAGCGCTTGGAACAATTGCACGTCGTTACCGAACGTACCTTTTCGCCCCAGCAGGGTGAACCAAACTTGCGCGTTCCACGACTGAGTTCATTCATCGTTTATGACCCCGGCTAGCCGTGTTATCCTGGCGCGAGGGGGAACTGCCTGGAAACAGGCAGGGTGAAACGGGTGAAACGTGAGCGCCTGAAAATCGCGCTGGCGCAGATTGGCGGCGCTCCTCACGGCTGGCTGCAGCCGCTCGCCGGCGCAGGACATGTTCGGCTCATTCTTCCCAGGATGGATGCTTTGCGCCGCGGCCGGAATCCTTGCTGCGGTTATCGCGCGACAGCTTCTGTCCGCGATCGGGGCCGATTCGTATCTGATCGCGCCTCCCCTGACCTATCTTTGCATCGCGATC
>JAFAHH010001065.1 GCA_019237355.1 Acetobacteraceae bacterium
GCTCCGGGTGACGCAGCCGCTCACGGAGGGGCTGCGGGAGGTTCCGAAATTGGGCGAGGCGATTGCTGTTTCCTGGCCCCCTGAGGCATCGATCGTGCTCCCGGAGTAGCGCTTTCAATGTATTCCCCGGAACGACCGGCGGCGGAGCCCGTATGAGGACGTTGATCCTCATGATTGTTTGGGGATGGCTCGGCATCTTTCTGGCAGCGCCGCTTGCCATCATTTTCTTCATCGCGCTCGCCGGGCCGGCTCCGGGCATTCCACCGATCAGCTTGGGCCTGTATGGGGAAAATTTCGCCGCCCTGGTGCAGGATGACTACTATCTCTCGGCTTTTGTCCGCAGCTTAGAGATCGCCGCGGTCTCAACCCTGGCCTGCCTGCTGCTGGGCTACCCGATGGCGCTCCGCATCGCCCGCGCGCCCGCGAGATGGCGCCCAGCGTCGCTGCTGGCGGTGATGCTGCCCTTCTGGACCGGCTTCTTGCTCCGTATCACCGCCTGGATAGGGCTGCTGAAAGACGACGGCTGGATCGATACGGCGGTAACCTTCCTAGGCCTCCCGCCTTTGCGCCTGCTCTACACGGATGCGGCGATGTATATCGGAATCACCTACGCCTATTTGCCATTCATGGTGCTGCCGCTTTATGCACGGCTTTCCAAGCGCGATCCGGCGCTGGAAGAAGCGGCCGCCGATCTCGGGGCGCGGCCCTGGCGCGTGTTTTGGCGGATCACGCTTCCGCTCTCCGCGCCGGGCATTTGGGCCGGGGTGTTGCTCGTGTTCATCCCAGCGGTTGGGGAATATATCATCCCCGAATTGCTTGGCGGACCCGGGGCGCAAACCGTCGGCCGGGTGCTGTGGGGGGAATTTTTCGAAAATCGCGATTGGCCCATAGCGAGCGCCTTGGCTTGCGCACTGGTGATCGTTCTCGTGCTGCCGGCAGCGATTTGGCAATGGCGTCAGGGGCCGGAGTGAATCTAAGGCTTCCGTTTCCTTACAGGGATCTTGTTGGGGAACTCTGGCGCAGGCGAGGCCAGAGGCTTCTCTTCTTCTCGACGGCGTAGGAGCAAGCTGTGGGGCACCTCGGGCTGGGGCTTGCCAGGTGTCCATTGCTTTAAAGTGTAAGTTGAGAACTCACCTGAGTTCAAACTCAACGAGCTCAAGAGGCGATTGTCCCGTATTCTTGATGGCATGCCTCGGTCCGGCGGGCTGCCACTCGAAGCCGCCTCGCTTTACGGGGACGCTCCGTGCCGGCCCATCTGCGATGGTCTCCGTGATCTGGTCACCACTCAAGAGCACTCGAAGCCCGGGTCCGGATTTGACAATTGGCGGAGCGGCTTGTCCGGGATCAAGTTTTAAGCGCCAGATGTGAAGGCGGCTATTGTCGAGTTCCGAAACGTAAACTGGCGCTCCGCTTCGGTCGCTCATGCTAAACTTTCCTGGCTCAGGAAGTTCGATCTCGAACGCAATTAACCAGTAAGGGTCAGCACCCCTATTTGTCACGCGATGTATGTAGGGCTTCCCTTGATAGTCAGCGGTCTGCTGAAAAAGAAAGGCCAGGGCTCTGCCCTGGACCCGTCATGCGTCGTGCGAAGAGCACGCTCCTCGCGTGACGAGCATGCTGTTGGCATGACGGGGCCGAAAGGTCCCAGACCTCATCCCCTAAGTGATTGGATTGCAAAGGCTCCGCCTTTGCTGGGGTCCAGGGGCAAAGCCCCTGGCGCTCTTTCGTTGCCTTTACGAACGACCGACTTCAACGTTCTTCCGCAGCCTGCTAGGCTTGCCAAGGTCTCGGCGAAGGCCGGGCATTATTTGGGGACGTTCGGGAACATCATGGCTCCAGTTTCGCTGAGGAGCGTGCGCAAGGCGTTTGGCTCAACCGAGGTCCTACACGGGGTTAGCGTCGAGATCGGGGACGGGGAATTCGTTATCCTGGTTGGACCCTCAGGCTGCGGTAAATCGACCCTACTGCGGATGATCGCCGGCCTTGAAAACGTGACCCGTGGCGAGATCGCGATCGGGGCGCGGGTCGTGAATAGCGTGCCTCCAAAAGAGCGCGACATAGCCATGGTATTCCAAAACTATTCACTCTACCCGCACATGACGGTACAGGACAACATGGCGTTTTCCCTTCGGCTCGCGAAGGCGCCGAAATCGGTGATCGAGACACGCGTTCGCCGGGCAGCCGAAATTCTTGGGTTATCGCAGCTCTTACATCGCTATCCACGCCAGCTCTCGGGCGGACAGCGTCAGCGGGTGGCGATGGGCCGGGCCATTGTGCGCGACCCGCAGGTTTTTCTGTTCGATGAGCCGTTATCCAACCTCGACGCCAAGTTGCGCGTGCAGATGCGGGGGGAGATCAAGGACCTGCACCAGCGATTGCAGACCACCACCATCTACGTGACGCACGATCAGATCGAGGCCATGACGATGGCCGATAAGATCGTGGTCATGAATAGCGGCAATGTCGAACAGATCGGGGCACCGCTGGAGCTGTATGACCGCCCGGCGAACTTGTTCGTGGCCGGGTTTATTGGCTCGCCGGCGATGAATTTCCTTAAGGGGACGATTGAAGGAGGTGCGTTCCGGGGTGAGGGAATCACGTTACCATTGCCGAACGGCGCTGGGACGGTGGAAGGGACGCCGGTGATTTACGGCATTCGTCCCGAGCACTTCCAACTGCGCGGCGACGGATTGCCCGCTAGAGTTCATATCGTGGAGCCGACCGGCTCGGAGACGCAGGTGATGGCGCATCTCGGAGATACGCCGGTTGTGTGCGCTTTCCGCGAAC
>JAFAHH010000522.1 GCA_019237355.1 Acetobacteraceae bacterium
CAGAAATCGATGTCGAAATCCGGCATCGAGACGCGTTCAGGGTTGAGGAACCGCTCAAACAGAAGATCGAAGCGAATAGGGTCGAGATCGGTAATGGTCAGGGCCCAAGCCACAACCGAACCTGCCCCGGATCCGCGCCCCGGGCCAACGGGGATGCCTTGCGACTTCGCCCATTGAATGAAGTCAGCAACGATTAGGAAATATCCCGCAAACCCCATGCGGGAAATCACGGAAAGCTCGTAATCGAGCCGCCCGCGGTAGCGAGTGTGGGTAGCAGCGTCGGCTTGCATCGCCTCCATCCGGCGCTCCAGGCCCTCAAGCGCCATGGCCCGAACTGTCTCTTCCTCCGAGGCACCTGGGCGCACCTTAGGACAAACGGGCAGCAAGGGCTTGCGCGGCTCAGCCATCACCGCGCAGCGCTGGGCGATGCCTACGGCGTTCTCGCAAGCTTCCGGCAGATCCGCAAATAACGCGCGCATCTCGCCGGCTGGCTTGAACCAATGCTCGGGCGTCACCCGGCGGCGATCTTGTTCTGCAAGCAGGCGGCCTTCAGCGATGCAGAGCAGCGCGTCCTGGGCCTGGTACATTTCCGGCCGGGCGAAAAAGCAATCATTGGTAGCGACCAGGGGAATCCCTGCTTCATCGGCCAGCATGATCAGTCCGGGATCAACCGCACGTTCCTGGGCAAGCCCATGCCGGTGCAACTCCATAACTGCCCGATCTGGAAATGCCTCGCCCAGCCGGGCAAGCAGCGCCTCGGCCGCGTTCTTCTGTCCTTCGCTAAGCAGCCGGTAGATAGGCCCTGTGCTGCCGCCGGTGAGCAGGATCAGGCCCGTTGTGTGCTCGCCCAGCCTATCCAGCGTGAGCTGCGGCTTCAGCCCGGGATCGGTCCCGAGATAGCCGAGCGAGGAGAGGCACTGCAAGTTGGCCAGCCCTGCCTGATTCTGAGCGAGTAACACAAGCGAATCCGGTGGGAGACGGGGGTTATCCGAACGGGTCAGGCCGATCTGGCAGCCAATAATCGGCTGCACGCCCTGGGAAAGGCAGGCCTGACTAAACTCAAGGGCTCCGAACAGATTGCCCGTGTCGGTGATTGCTACCGCCGGCATGGAGGCCTCCCGGGCGAGCCCTGGGATTTTGTCCGCCTTTATCGCGCCCTCGCTCAGCGAGTAGGCGGAATGGACCCGAAGGTGGACGAAGGAGGCGATCGACACGGGGTCTATGTAGAGGCTGGACGGAGTCGGGCCAACCGGCTTGACAGGCCGCCGGAGAAGAGCGTATTTAGGTCTGGTTGGAGACTGGTTGAAATGGGCACAATCTGAGCGTTCGAGGCCAAGACCCACCTCTCCTCGCTGCTGGAGCGGGTGGAGAATGGCGAGCGGTTCAGGATTACCCGGCACGGGCGGGCGATTGCTGAGCTGGCGCCCATCAACCGGCGCGACCCAGCCGAAATTGAGCAGGTTATCGCCGATATCGAGTCCTTTGCCGCCGAACACACGCTGGGATGCGGCTGGCGGGAAGCCCGCGATGCCGGCCGCAAGTGGTAAGCGATTTCGTCCTAGACGTTTCGGTCACCGCCGCCTGGTTTTTCGCCGATGAAGCAAGCGCTGCGGCCAAGGCGGTACTTAGGCGCTTGCTTCACGGCCGAGCCATCGTGCCCCGGCTATGGCACCTCGAAACTGCCAACATGCTGCTTACCGCTGAGAAGCGCGGATGCATCACCGCGAGCGAACTAGAACGAATTGTCGATGATCTTGCACGATTGCCAATCGAAAGCGATTCGGAAGCTGGGCGGGAGCATGGGACTGTTCTGCGCCTTGCCCGGCAATTTCATCTGACCACCTACGATGCGACCTACCTTGACTTGGCTATCCGCCGCCGCCTGCCGCTAGCGACGCGCGATAAAGAGCTGCAACGGGCCGCTGAAGCCGGGGGAACGGAGGTGCTCGGCGCCTGAGCGTCTGAGACCGCTGCACGTTACCGTTCCGGCGAACCCGGTTCTTTGTGGGAGTTCATCTCGTATTAAATGTTAAGAAAGGCTTCGGTGCCCTTGCCCGCCGCGATCAGGCATTTCCGAAGGCATGCAACACGAGCTCGCGGCGGCGCGGTGAAGTCCGATGCTCGAATAGATAGATCCCTTGCCAGGTGCCGAGAACAGCCCGCCCGCGGTCGATGGGGATCGATAGATGTGTTTCGGTAAGCGCGGCACGGATATGGGCCGGCATATCGTCTGGCCCCTCGTCGGCGTGGCGGTAACGTCCGGATCCCTCCGGCACGAGAGCATTGAAAAAATCTTGCAGATCGGTGCGCACCTCCGGGGCCGCGTTTTCCTGAATCAGGAGCGAGGCGGAGGTGTGCCGGCAGTAAATCGTCAGCAAGCCCTGCCCTATTTCCTGCTGTGCGACCCACCGGCCCACTGGGTCGGTTATTTCCACTAGGCCACGGCCGGGTG
>JAFAHH010000530.1 GCA_019237355.1 Acetobacteraceae bacterium
CATCGCGGCCGATCCCAAGCATCTGGGAGCGGAGATTGGGTTCATTGCCGTGCTCCATAGCTGGGGACAAACCCTGCTCCATCATCCCCACCTCCATTGCCTCCCGTGCTGGGCGGGCCTCTGTCAGCCAATGTCCGGCTACGAGTGGGCCGGCGCCACGCGAGGTTCTTCCATCAACCAGCAACGTCGCACCGGTCCTCGATTGGGCCGGCCGCGTTCCAATTCATGCCTCACTGCACCCCACCGCCAAACCGCGAATGCTTTCTACACCCAAGCTCTTCAATCTACCCGCCGAATCAATGCCCATAGCTCGGCGGCCCCACCGCCGCAGAGCGGCTTCGTTCAACTGGTTTCTTTGCGCGATCCCCCGGTGCATTGTTGCTCGCGCCCGTCTTTGTTGCTGCGGGACCGCGCAAAGAAACCTCTGCTTTTTGCGCACTTTTCGGCTGCCCGACGTGCTGTCTGGCGACTTCCGGCCGACAGGGCGGCCGTCCAGGCACGATTTTCAGCCTTCGGCGCGCTGTTACTTTGCCGGAAAATCGCGCTTCGCTAGATTAAGGCCAATATGGCCGAAACTATCGTCGGCCATCTCAAGGCTTTTTCCTCACTCAATCTCCCCAAGCACCGCGCCCCGACAAATGCTTTCTTGCATCTCCTGGCCGCCTTAACCGCCTATCAACTCAATCCCATCAAACCCGACCTCTCCCTCTTGCCTCTCCTCTCGCTGCCAGCATAAAACCCGTTATCGGGATTAATTAACCTGAATTATCTATTGGCTGCTTGCTGGCTCTTCATTCGCTGAATCTCGTACTGCTGGCGTTGAATCTGGCGCTGCTGCTGCTGGAGCTGCTGCTGCACTTGAGCCTGTTCGATCTGCCGATTCTGCATCGAGTTGCCAACCAGTGCGCCGCCGACCAAGCCCAAGCCAGCGCCGATCGCAGCGCCGGTGCCTGGATTACCAGTGATGGCGCCAATTACAGCACCAGTCGCGGCGCCGCCGGCCGTGCCGTAGATGGCCCCCTTCTGGCGCGTTGAAAGCGGTTGTCCGGAGCACGCACTTATTAGGAGGCTACAAGCCACGAGCAGCACTGCACCTGTGATTGGCTTGCTCATGCTCCCGTTTCGTTTGATCTCATCTCTGAGTTTCATGGCGTGGAGCCTTCACTGAGGTTCGCGCCCGTGCTTGATTGAATTTCCGGTAATCCGGCGATGATCTTGCCTTTCCCATCGGTTAGAGCCAGCCCGGGGTTACCGTCGGGTTGCAGGCTCAGTTCCATCCGCTCCGCACCGGTTTGGTCAAGCAATACAACTGCCGGATCACCTTTGGCCGCTATTCCCACAGCGGCGCGCGCAAGGCCGGTATTCGCATCATACAAGGCAAGCGCACTTGCACCTGTCGGCAACGACCCAAACCCCGCTTTCTCCATGCCCTCCGGGCCGAAAATGTAAATCCCCGAACGTTCGTCCACACCCTCGCCGAAGACGGCGAGTTTCCGGCCGTTCTGGTCGAAGAAAGCCAGTCCGGCGCTGCCATCTCCGGCAACCCGCAACTCGGCACGGTCTCTGCCATTGGTGTCATTGAGCGAAAGCGTCGCCATCCCGTCCTCCGACACCTGTATTGCGCCGCGCTGCTTGCCATTCGCGTCGAGCAGAACGAATCTTTCGGCCATGACGGTCTTCGGATGACGCCCGGCGGCCAGCGCCGAAGAATCGCTCGGCCAGAAATGGCCGCTGAGAAAACCCCCGAATGCTGCACCTGCAAATATCAACAGCGCATGAGAACAAGATTTTTTTACGTTCACTATGACCCTTCTCGCGACCCGAAAGTTGGGTGCCTCCGTGGCTTTCAATGCGGAAACAGTTCTTCGGCTGTCAGCGACGCAGCCACAGGTAAATTGTTAAATTGTGGGTTTGATGCGCGCATGAAAGAAGTGGCATACTCTTCTGCGTTGCCTTTTTCGATAACATCCTTACTTTATGTCCGACTATCCCCCACTCAGCGGCACCACCAGCCTCGGCCTTCGCTTTCGTTCAAACCGGGATCTCCGTGCTGTCCATATCAAGCACGACGCGCCGAGGCGAATCGATAGCTTCGGCCCAGGCGATCAGCTCACGATTGAGCGAGGCCAGACCGGCATGGTTGTCAGTCTGCGTTAGCAGGGTTGTCTCAACCGGAATTTCCGTTTTGATCTTCTCCGTTAGGTTCCGCATAGACCCAATGAAGTGCGTAATGCAAGGGTTATGAGCCTTCAGCCCACTGCGGGCCGCGTCCTGCTATGGGTGGCGGCAGCAGTCTTGCGAAAAGTTACTCTTAAGGACCGCTGAAAAGGCATCATAAGGGTAATTTTTCGGGCGAAAACTGCGAAACTTGGCTTTTTTGGCTGTTTATTGCGGGAAGTCATTGCATGCATTATGGCATGCGTGTAACAAAGCGCCCAAACCGCCGTATTTCACGCAACAAACCGAGGGTCTAACACGGGGTTGGCATTGCGTGCAATACAGCATCGTCTAGCCAACCCGGTCGAGCTTCGCCTGGATTCCTTGGGAGCTCTTGTCGATGGCAGCATACTAATTGTTTGCGACCGGATGCCGGACCGCGTGAACTCGCCGACGTAGTAGTTCAGCGCCTGCTGCCTGGAGATCGGTTGGACACTCTATGCCGGTCTTGAATCGACCGTCGGACGGACCGAGACAGAGCCGTATTTCAGCAACTGAGCCGATCTGCACTCTGCGCACGTTGATTCGAGGGGCAACCTCTGAGCAAACTAAGGCCGGCTTATTTCCGAATAAGAGGATATACATGCGAATCGTCGTTGACCTGAATAGGTGCCAAGGATACGCGCAGTGCGTCCCTCTCGCGCCGGAAGTGCTTAAGCTCAACGGTGAAGAAGCGCTGACGTACAACCCCAACCCCGATGATGCGCAGCGACTGCGAGTCCTCCGAGCCGCAGCGGCCTGTCCAGTGCAGGCAATCATCGTAGACCAGCTGGACCTAAAGAAGTAGGAGCTACTTCATGAGCAGTCCGACAAACGGAAACGCCCTTAAGGACAAAGGGCGGATCGTCATCGTCGGAGCTTCGCTTACCGGGCTCCGAGCCGCTGAGGCGTTGCGAAAAGAAGGTTTTAGCGGACACCTCACGATCATCGGGGATGAGCCGCACGAGCCATATGACCGTCCCCCACTCTCCAAGCAGGTGCTGAAGGGGTGGGTGCCCGCGGACCATACGAAACTGCCGCGCATGCTCGAGGTCCATGCTGAGTGGCGGCTCGGAGTGGCCGCCACCGGCCTGGACCGGGCAAAGAAGGTGGTTCGGTTGGCCGATGGCGACGAAGTCCCTTTCGATCGCGTGCTGCTCGCCACCGGCGTTCGGGCGCGGCAGTGGCCGAACCCCGCGCAGGCCGCGTTGGAAGGTGTATATACGCTGCGCACGAGCAATGACGCGGCGCGGCTACAGGCGGCATTGGCTGCCGGGCCCCGGCGCGTCCTGATCATTGGCGCCGGCTTCATCGGTTCAGAGGTGGCCTCGGTCTGCCGCGAACTTGGCCTCCAGGTTACAGTCGCTGAACGCGCCTCGGCACCACTCGCCGGCGCGCTTGGCGAAGTGATCGGCGCGATCGCCGCTGAGATGCAGCGGGACGCTGGCGTGGACCTCCGCATCGGTGTCTCCATCACGGCGCTTGAAGGAGACGCAAGTGGGCATGTGCGGCGGGCGCGCCTGTCCGACGGAAGCACGCTCGAGGTCGACGTCGTGCTGGCATCGCTTGGCTCGATCCGCAACATTGAATGGCTAGAGGGCGCCGGACTGGCCGCCGGCTTCTGGGGCGTCGGCTGCGACGCCGGCTGCCGCGCCTTCGACATCCATGGCATTGTTACCGACCACATCTTCGTGGCCGGGGACATCGCGCGTTCCCCCCACGTGCTGTTCGAGTACCAGTTCCTTTCGATGGAACACTGGGACAACGCCGTCCTCGGGGCCGAGGTCGCGGCGCATAATATGGTGTGCGAAGAGATCGAGCGCCGTGCCCATCTCTTGGTACCCGCCTTCTGGTCCGCCCAGTTCGGCGTCAATATTAAGTCCGTCGGCGTGCCTTCCTTCGGCGACGAGATCGTATTTACCCAGGGTTCCCGCAAGGAGCGGCGGTTCGTGGCCGCATATGGTCGCCGGGGACGTATTGTCGGCGCGGTCACCTGCAACAATGGCAAATGGCTGGAGTACTACGGGGCGCAGATCGCGCGATCGGGTCCGTTTCCGCCACATCCTGCGGGGTTCGATCTTCCCGGCGACATGCGGGTGGTTCCGGCCGAGTTCCCCGCTCGGGGCGTCCCGACGGCCGCTCCCGACGTCGTCCTGACCGGTCACGACCCAAGCGAGCGGCACGCCGAGTTCCGGCCGCGGGCTCGCTGATGCCGTGGAGACAATCAAGAGCATGACCGCACAGAATAAAGAAAGAGAGGAGAATCATGACCCCAGAACAGGCCTTTGCCGAGGCCATGAGATACGAAAATCGCGCGAATCCGTACCCGTTCTTCGACGAGATCCGGAAGACTGGGCCGGTGGCGCGCGTAGCGAACGGCGTCTACGTCGTCATCGGGTATAAGGAGATCATAGCACTAACCCACGACCCCCGGATTAGCGCTGACCTCCGCAAGCGTCCCCAAGCTGCCCCCGCCCCAGCGAAGGAAAGCATGGACGAATCCGTGGCCGAGATGATGGAAAAATACGGCAAAGACCCGAGTATGATCACCCAAGACCCGCCAGACCACGATCGAATGCGCCGCCAGTGTATGCGGCACTTCGGCCCACCGCATTCTCCGGACCTGATCCCTGGTATGGAATCGGAGTGCCGGCGCATCGTCAACGATATGCTCGACAATGCCGGGGGCAAGACCAGGATCGACGTCGTCGATGATTACGCTTATCCGCTGCCCGTCGCCGTGATCTGCCGGATTATGGGAATACCGCTAAAGGACGAACCCCAACTCCACGACTGGATCGCGGACTTCATGGCGGGCTCCGAAGTGGGTCCGGACGCCGGCACCGAAGAGGGGCTGCGCCGCAAGGAGAAAGGCGCTGCGGGGGCGTCGTCGTTCATAAAATACATGATCGGGCT